>JASHUF010000408.1 GCA_030040175.1 Acidobacteriaceae bacterium | reverse complement strand
ACCGCGCGCCGGATGCGCTCCACCCACCAGTCGAAGCCGCGGCCCGCGAGCACGTCCCACCGGTAAAGCGGATTGCCCCACCGCTGTCCCGTCGCCGAGAAATAATCCGGCGGAACGCCGGCCACGCGCACGGGCTTGAAATCCTCGTCGAGTTCGAAAAGGTCCGGATGCACCCACACGTCAGCCGAATCCATATTCACGAAGATGGCCACATCACCGAGAATGCGGATGGCGTGCCGCGCCGCCGCTTGGCGCAGATGCGCCCACTGCCGCGCAAACGCAAACTGCAGCGCCTGTTCCTGCGCCAGCGCGCGGCCGCAGTGTTCGTTAACCTCGGCGAGCGCCTTCTGGTCGCGCCGCCGGAGCGGCTCGGGCCACTCCGTCCACGAGCCCGTCTGGAACTGCCGCCGCAATTCGGCGTAGAGCGCGTAATCGTTCAGCCACGACGCCTGCGCATGGCAGAATGCCTCAAACTGCTTCCACTGCTCGGCGAACGTCGCGTCGCTTTGGCCGCGGTCGAGAAAATTGCCGGCCGCTTCGTAGAGTAGCGGCAGCTTGCGCTCCTCCACGCCGCGAAAGTCCACGTTGCCCGCCCGCCCGGCGAGCCCCGCGATGCGTTCACTCTCGATCCATCGCCATTCAACCAGGAACTCGAGGCTGATGAGAAACGGATTGCCCGCAAAGGCCGACGAACCCGCGTAAGGCGAGTTCCCAAAGCCCGTCGGGCACAGCGGCAGAACCTGCCACACATGCTGTTTGGCCGCGGCCAGAAAGGCGACAAACTCATGCGCTGCCGGACCCAGATCGCCGATGCCGCCATAGGAAGCCAGCGAGCTTACATGAAGAAGCACTCCCGATGATCGCTCGAATTCCATTCCCGACCCCGTCGACCGGCCCAAGCGCCGCGCTCTGCGGCCTTTGAGCCACTATAATCCCTGTGTCCGGCGCCACAGGCAGCGTCAACTCCATCAAGAAAGCCCAGGTATCCGCTCTTGAAGAATTCCTCACGTCTTCTCTTTACCGTTGCCCTGGTAACGGCATCAGCCTCTGTGTGCGCGGCGCCTGCCTCGGCCGCGCCCCTTGCGTCTCTGCCCGCTCCGCTCAGTCTCACCTCAGGCTGGCAGTTGCAGGATGCGGCCAAAGTCCCGCAGCCGGCGGCGCAGGTCGCGCAGCCTGGCTTCGATACCGGCGGCTGGTACGCGGCCACGGTGCCGGGCACGGTGCTTACCACGCTGGTCAACAACCACGTCTATCCCGAGCCGCTCTACGGCGAAAACGACCGGCCCGAAGTCATTCCCGACACCCTCGCGCAAACATCCTGGTGGTATCGAACCACCGTTCTGGTGCCGAAGGCCTACAAGCATCGCCGCGTGTGGCTCAATTTCGACGGCATCAACTTTTCCGCGGACGTGTGGGTGAACGGCGTCAAGGTGGGCGCCATCCGCGGCGCCTTCGTGTGCGGCATCTTCGATGTCACCGCGCAGGTCGAGGCGGGCAAGCGGGCTGCCATTGCCGTGCTCATCTCGCCGCAACCGCACCCAGGCATCCCCCACGAGCACACGCTGCGCGCCGGCATCGGAGCCAACGGCGGCATCAGCGCCATCGACGGGCCCACGTTTCTCTGCACCCTGGGCTGGGACTGGCTTCCCGCCATTCACGACCGCGACTCCGGCATCTGGCAAAAGGTGTTTTTGTCGGCGTCCGGCTCCGTGCGGGTCAAAGACCCGCTGGTTACCACCGATCTCCCCTTGCCGAAGACCGATTCCTCCGACGTTACCGTGGAAGCAACCGTGGAAAACGTAAGCGACAAAGCGCAGAAGGGAGTGCTCGAAGGGACCATCGGGAACATCGCTTTCTCGCAGCCGGTCACGCTCGCCGCCCACGCCAAGCAAGTCGTCAAGTTCGATCCCCAATCCACGCCTGCGCTGCACATCCTCAATCCGCGCCTGTGGTGGCCCAACGGATACGGCCCGCAAAATCTCTACCCTCTGCATCTCGATTTCAAGCGCGAAAACGAGGTCTCCGACGCGCAGGATCTTGAGTTCGGCATCCGCAAAATCAGCTACGAGGTGCCGGGCACGGACACGCTCACCATCTCCGTCAACGGCGTCCCCGTCTTCATCCGCGGCGGTGACTGGGGTCTCGATGAAGCGCTCAAGCGCATTCCGCGCGATCGGCTGGAAAGCGAAATTCGCCTGCACCAGCTCGCCAATCTGAACATGATCCGCAACTGGGTGGGCCAGAGCACCAGCGAAGATTTCTACGAGCTCTGCGACAAGTACGGCATCATGGTCTGGGACGAATTTTTCCAGCCCAATCCCGGCGACGGCCCCAATCCCGACGATCTCGATACCTACATCGCCAACGTCCGCGACAAGATTCTCCGCTTTCGCAACCATCCCTCCATCGTCCTCTGGTGCGCACGCAACGAGGGCTACCCTCCGCCGGAGATCGACGCCGCACTGCGCAAGCTGCTGGCCGAGCTCGAGCCCACGCGCCGTTATCAGCCCAGCTCCACGGACGGCGCCGGCGTGCGCTCGCACGGCCCCTACTGGTGGCGGCCGCCGCGTGAGTTCTATACCGTCACCGACGACTACTTCAAGACCGAAACCGGAAGCATTTCCGTGCCCACGCTCGAATCCATTCACGGCATGATGCCCAGAAAGGACTGGGAGTCGATCGACGACGATTGGGCCGAGCACGACTTCGCCCGGGGCAACTCCGGCGCGCAGGATTATCGCGAGGAGATTGCCGGCCGCTACGGCCCCATCCGCAATCTTACCGACTTCGTGCGCAAGGCGCAGATGGCCAACTACGAGGCCTTTCGCGCCATGTACGAGGGGCGCAATGCGCTCCTCTTCCACCCCACCACGGCCATCCTCACGTGGATGAGCAATCCTGCGCAGCCGAGCTTTGTGTGGCAGATCTATCACTACGATCTCGAGCCCATGTCTTCCTATTTCGCCGTCCTGCACGCGTCTGAACTCGTTCACATCCAGCTCAATGAGGCCACGAACCACGTTCAGGTCATCAACAACCTGCCGCAGGCGCTCAGCGGTGCCATGGCGAGCGTTTCTATTTACTCGCTCGACGGCGAGCGCGTCAGCGAGAAGGACACGCCGGTGACCGCGGCGCCCGAGGCCGCCACCGATCTCGGCGAGCTCGAGCTGCCGGACGCCGTGACCACGGTGTATTTCGTCAAGCTCGAGCTGCGCGACACGGCCGGGAAGCTGCTTTCGAGCAACTTCTATTGGCGCGCGGTGCCGTGGGATGCCAACGACCTCACTCCGCTCAACAAGCTGCCCAGGGTCGCCCTCACCGCGCAGGTGGAGCGCAAAGACGCCGATGGCAAACGCATCCTCACCGTCACCCTCCATAATCCCGCGCAAAGCGTCGCGCTCATGACGCACATGCAATTGCGCCGCAAATCCGGCGAGCGTGTGCTGCCGGTGTTTTACAGCGATAACTACGTCTCGCTCGTTCCCGGCGAAACCCGCACCATCGCCATTGAAGCCGCGCTCAGCGACTTTCACGGCGAAGATGCGCTTCTTGTTTTTGACGGATGGAACACAACCGTCGAGCCGGCTTCATTTGACGGCGTCTCGGTTGCGCCCAACCGCGAAGCGCAGCCGGAAAACTCGCCTGCGACCGGCCTGCCCTACGCAATCACCGGCCTGCGCTGAGGAGTTCGGGCGAACTGCTGCGAGACAGAGACGAACCGCCGCGTCCGGCAAAAAGGCCCGCAACGGAATCGCTGCGGGCCCGCCTTCGTTGGAATATCGAGCCGTCTTACATGCCCGGCAACTGCGGCCCCTCATTCTTGGCGTTGATGCGGATGAGGTTGTGCTTCTTGTAATCGCCCATCACGCCGCTGAGGAAAATATTGAAGGCGTCGCCGCGCCGTTCGTCCAGAATCTGGTCGCGCGTCTGGTCGAAGTTCTTCTGGATTTCATCCTCGCTCGGCTCCTGCTTGTCATCGATCCTGACCACAATGCCGTTGCGCTCGGCATGGATCGCTCCGCTGATTGCGCCCACGTTCATGTCGAAGAGCTGCGGCGCCACCTGACCCACGTCGCCCAAATCCGGCACCTGCCCGGTGGGAGTGACCAGGTCGCTGGTCTTCACCGTGGCGCCTGCCTCCTTGGCGGCTTTGGCCAGATCGTTGCCGGCCTTTGCCTTGTCGGCCAGTTCCTGGGTCTTCTGGCTCACCAGCGCCGGCAGCTTCTCATTCCGGTAGTCGTCCAGCACGTGCGGCTTCCAGTCCGCAAACGCGGGTGCGCGGGCGGGCTGAATGCCCGTCACCTGGAAGACGGCGTACCCCTCGCCCGTGGGTGCAAACTGCGGCGGGTCGCCCTGCTTGGCCGCGAAAGCCTTCGAGAGCAGATCCGTGCTCGAGGGCAGCGCGGCAATCACGCCGTTGCGCGCGACCGGCGGGGTGGTCACCACCTCGAAATGATGTGCGGCCGCCGCCTTCTCCAGGCCGTCCTTGTCCGCCTCTGAGGTGAGCGTCCGCGCGTAGTTTTCCTGCGCCTGCGCGGAGGCGTCGCGCTCCAGCGTGGCCTGAATCTGCGGCAGCACTTCGTTGAGCGGCTGCGTGTGCGCATCCTGCCGGTCTTCCGCCTGCACCACGTGATAACCGAACTGGCTCTTCACAATCTCGATGTCGCCGATCTTCTGCGTGAAAATGGCGTTGTCGAACTCCGGCACCATGCGCCCCTGCTGCGCCCATCCCAGCTCGCCGCCCGAGTCCTTGCTGCCCGGATCGTCGGAATACTTCTTCGCCAGCTCATCCCAGCTCCCTCCGGCTTTCAGCAGCTTCAGCACCATCTCCGCCTTGGCCTTGGCCGCGGCATCGGTCTTGGCGTCCGCGCCGGGATCCACCTTGATGAGAATGTGCCGCGACTTGGCCTGCTTGGGAACCTGGTAGTCCGACTGATGATCGTCGTAATACTGCTGGATCTGCTGTTGCGTCGGCTGCGGCAGCCCGCCCGGAATGTCGTTGGGGGTGAAGGCGAAGTACGTGATCTTGCGCGCCTCCGGCACGGCATTGGCGTAGCGCGCGGCATTCTGCTTGAAAAAGGCCTCGAGATCGCTGTCCGAGGGATTGATGGTCTTCAGCAGGTCGCTCGACGAGATGATCGCGTAATCGAACTTGATCTTCACGTTCTGCTTGCGATAGGCGTCGCGCACATCCTGCGGGCTCACGGTCACGCCCGCCGTGATCATCGATTGCAGCCGGCGGATGACGATGTCCTTCCTCACGTTGTCTTCGAACTCCGCCACGGACATGTTCAGCCGCTGCGAGATCAGGTTCGCATAGGCGTCCTCACCGATAAACTTGCCGTCCGGGAAAAGCACCTGGCCGGTGGGACCGCTCTCGAGATACTGGCGCACGTCCGCGTTGCTGGCGTGGATGCCGAGCTTCTCCGCCACCTGCAGCAACACCTCCTGCTGCACCAGTTGCTGGCCCACCTGCCCTTCGAACATCCTCACCACCATCTCGTTGTCGGCGTACTGCGGATTGCGCTGCATCAGCTGCTGGCGCGTGAGCTGCTCCACGCGCGCCTGGCTCACCGTGTCGCCCGAGGAAAACCAGCGGCTGTACCAGTGCGGATAAACCACCGCGTAGGTGTCAGGGGCGGACGCGCCCAGGCCGGTGAGTCCGGGAATCAGGTAGATCACCATGCCCACGGAAGCGGCGCCGATGACGACGATGAAGAGCGCCTTGGTCAGGCGATTGTCTGTTTGCAGGAAACGGATCATGGATGGATGGAAACCTTCAGCTCTCTATGCGCCGGCAGGAAAGAGGCGTCTTGGAGATCCGCGCCCGCGAACCATCTCAGGCGCGCGCCCTGCGCTGCGCAATTCTCACTCGATGCGGCACCCTCATTATAGCGGAGGGGTTGCCGCGGCCGCGCGCAAGGGAGCGGGCGGGTCCGCACGAGCTGCTTAGAACTGGTTGCATCAATGGCTTTGTAAAAGGGCCCGGCTTCCCGGGGCCCCCGAGGGACACGACCCAACCGCTTGAGGCCATTGAGGCAGCCAACTCTAGAAGAAATGCGAGGGAAGCGCGGCGGCACCGCAACGGAGCGCAAAAATGCTCGGCTCCCCAAAACAGAACGGGCGTCCGCTCACCAACGGACGCCCGCCGTGCACTTCATGAGGACTCTGTTATCGCCAGTAATAGACCCCGCCCACCATGTAGTAGGGCCGGTAGTAGACCGGCGGATAACCATAAGGAGAGCCATAGTAGCCATATGGGTACGGTCCGGCCATGTACGGCGAGCCATAGGGATAGTAGCCGCGCCGGTAGAGACTCGGCCCTCCGGGATACAAGCCCTGCGCCAACCGCGCCGCTTCCTGCGGGCTCACCGGGTTCACGGTAACCGGGGCTTTGAGATGGAAGGTGACCAGCGCCTCGGCCGGAATCCAGACGTCCGGTCCCGGCGTCGCGGCCGTCGCCGCCGTACCTGCGGCTGCGCCTGCGCCGGCGCCGATCGCGCATCCCTCTCCACGGCCCACCGCGCAGCCGATGATGGTGCCCAGAACCGCTCCGCCCACGGCGTTGCCCACCGTGCGGCCGGCCTTGTTCGGTCCCTTCACCTTGAACTGATCGGTGTTGAGCGGATAATTCTGCCCGCCCAGGTCAAGCGACGTCAGCGTGAGCGCCAGCTCCGGGCTCCCGGCTAACTCGCCCGCCTTCTTCGTCTCCGTCACCACGCCATGCACCGTGGCCCCGCGCGGAATGGCCAGCATGCCGTCCAGGGTCACATCCTGGATCACCGTGAACTGCACCGGTGTTCCATCCACGGCCTTCTTGTTATCCACGGCTTCGGCCGTGCGCACCTGCAGCAGGGTGCCGGGCAGCAGCGTCATAGGTCCCTTGGCAGGCTCATATTGAGGAGCTTGGGGCGCCGGAGGCTGCTGATACCCGTATCCGTTGCCCGGATATTGCGGATTTCCGTAGCCTGGATATTGCGGACGGTTCGGCGGCGGGTAAGCCGGATAGCCCGGAGGCGGCGGGGGAGCCGGCTGGTTCACTGCGCCCGGCGGCGGAGGAGCCGGCTGCATCGGGGGCGCCTGCTGCGGCTGATCGGAGGGAGCCGGCGCGGCATTGGGCTGCGGCTGGCCGTTGTCTGCCATGGCATCCGTGTCGGCATCGGGCGGGGGCGCCTGCGCGCCCTGCGCATCCTGGGGATTGCCCACGGTCAGGTTGTTGTTCACCTTGGTCACGCCGTTCACATGGGAAACGATCGAGCCCGCAAGCTGCTTTGAGGCGTCGCTCGAAACCGTGCCCGAAAGCGTGACCTCGCCCTGAATGGTCGCGGCGGTAATCATGTCGTTCTTGAGCGCCTGCGAGGCGTCCAGCGCCTGCACCACGTCCATCTCGATCTGTCCGTCGGTGCGCTGGCCCGACGCTGCCGGCGTGGCGCCGCTGCTGTTCTCGGCCGGCGCGCCGTTGTCCTGTGCCAGCGCAATCGCCGCGCAAAGCACGATCATCGCGGTCCACGCGGTCGCCCGCGCGATTACCTTTTTCAGCAAGGAAGGATTCATTTTCCCGTTTCTCCTCTGCCAGCCAGTCACTCCTCTCGCCTGCGCCCATCGGCGCAGCGGGACTGACGACCTCAGGTCTGGCCCCGGCTCAATCCGTTAGACGTCCGGGGACCGTTCATCGTTGCAAACCCCGTCGAGGCGAAAAAGTTCCGCCTCGCCCAAACCTGAAAGGCGCAGATTCCAGAGCCGATGGGCGCACCTTGAGGCGCGCCCGGTCAGCTACAGCCGGTCATCGCGATTCGCTCTGGTTGAAGTGGTAAGAGAAACCGATGGTGATTCCCTGCGGCTCCAGCTTCGCGGCAGGGTCCTTTCCCTCCAGCGACAACCCGGAGATGAAGAAGTTAGGCCACCACTCGTACTCGTAATCGGCCCGCACCCAGAGGTGATGATAGGCGTCAAACTCCGCCCCTCCGCCCCCCGTGTAGACGGTACGCGTCTGGTGATAGCGGAAGCCATACTGGGTCTTGTAGTCGGCGTTGCCGAATCCCATCAGAAACTCGCCGTAGGGCCGAACCAGGAAGTAACGATCCCAGCGGTAAATCGCGCCGCCTGAGCCCACGTCTTCGCGCATAAACGGCTGATTGCTCGGTTGTCCTATGTCCAGGTCCCGTCCCTGGGCCATAATCCCAAGGCCGTGCAGCCGGCCGGGCAACCATCCGGGGTCATAGTCGAGCCAGAGAGTGCCGCCGTTCAAACGATCGCTGCCCTGGGCCAGCTTCTCACTGCCAAAGCCGGTGTCGTAATTGGAAAATCCTACGCCTACGTTCAGAGGAAGTGTCTTGGCCACGCCTGCCGGGGATACTTGCGCAAAGATTGGGTAAGCGGAGAAAACAAGAAGCACTGCCAAGCTTGTCGGGGGAAACAGCTTCAAACGCATTCTGCGTCTCCTTAACAGTTGCAGATCACCTGTGCCGGCGGGGTTTTCCGGCTCGGTGCCCATCTGCAAGCAATGTTGCAAGGCAAAGACTCTGCGCCGTTACCAGCCAGGAACGCCGGTGCCGATCAGGCGTTTCAGGACTGGAACAGAGCCCGCTACAGGGTGCCAAAACCGCCTCGGCTTCGAGGCTGGAAATCTAACATTAAGCACTTCAACCCAATTAACTGCCAGGAGTTTGCACTCAATTAGACGAAACTCATGAGGGAAGGAACTGGTTTGGCGTTTCCCGAATCGGGTGCAATGAACGCAAAAACAAAACCGCCGCAACCGATGTTTCCCCTCGCTGCGCAGACGCAATGGTAATAACTGAACACAGTATATCGGTAACCTGTACCAAAGTAGCTTCAACTTCTGTGGGATAGCCGTTAGACCATTGAGTCGTGCCGGCCGGTTGCCGTTTTTCGATTGTAGAATCGGCAAAACTCATGTGAAGTGAGCCGGTTACGGCGATTCCCGCGTCACCGTATCCTTGGAAAACCCGTGCTCTGTCCACGGCTCCCCGCTCGACCCGCCCCGCGAACGGGAATCTGTTCGTGGGGACTCCGGGTTGTTCGCGCCCTCTTGAAACCGCCGGCTTTGGAACCAAGCAACTCAGGAATCGCTTCCGGTGCTGGCGAAGGGACGCGGGAACCGCGCCTCGAGGGAACCGGCGCATTCCGTTCGCTCATTTTCCCGGCCAGTTGGGCGTAATCCGGATCAGCTCCAGTCCGCCGAGGCCTTCAACCAGAAACTCGGGCGACGCGGCCGGAATCCCCACTATGCCCCTCGCCGGCAACTCCAGGGGCTCGAAGCCCGCGCCCGAAAGCCTTCCCGCGCCGGACGCGGCAAAGAGCCACGCCAGCCCGGGTTGGCTCTGATCGCCGCGCAGACTCTCGCTCGTCCGGCTCCCGGTGATTGGGATTTTCTCGATGCGGAAGTAATCCACGTCGATCAGGACCGTCCGGTCCTCGAGCGGCACGGGGTGCACTCTGCCGGCGCGGGCTTGGAGCTTGGCGGCTTCGAGCGACTTTTCGACGTGCAGCTCCCGCGGCCGGCCGTAATCGTACATGCGGTAGGTCACATCGGCGTTCTGCTGCGTCTCGAGAAGAATCGACCCCGGCCAGATGGCGTGAACCGTTCCCGCGCCGACGTAGATCACGTCGCCCTTTTCTACCGGCAGCAGGTTCAGGCTGTCTTCGAGCGTGCCCGCACGAATCTCGTCTCTCACCTTCTCGAGCGTCGTTCCCGTCTTGAGTCCCACCGCGAGCTCCGCCCCCGGCTTGGCCGCCAGGGCATACCAGCACTCCGTCTTGCCGCGCGCGAGCCCGTATTTGTGCGCCATGGCGTCGTCGGGATGCACCTGCACGCTGAGCTTCTGTTGGGCGAAGATTACCTTGATGAGCAGAGGAGACTCGGTCGCCGGAGCGTCGCGTCCCAGAAGCGCCTCATGTGCCTCGGCAAATAGCGTCCCCAGCTGCTTGCCGGCGTGCGGTCCGGTGGCCACGAGAGAATCGTCTCCGGTCAGCCATACCTCGCCGATCGGCTCGCCGTCGGCAACCTTGTCGAACCACGGGCGCAGATCGCTGCAGCCCCATACGCGCGTCACAAAACGCGGCTCAACCCGGAATGGCGCAAGGCGAAACGGCGCGGGTGTCAATGCCGGGGAGGGGGCCATCGGGTCGGCTCGATTCTCCTGAAGGTGAAGGAACTCGTGTCGCTTAAGTGGGCCGGACGGGTCGCTTTGCTGTCATTACCTACTCTACCAACGAGGGATTGCCTGGCACCGTTGGCATCATGCTAATCTCGTGCCAGCTATGCCCCGGTTTGCCCTTGTTTTCGCTGCCGCTGCGGCAGCTTTGTCCCTGGCTGGGCCTATCTCTGCGCAAAAGTATCAGCCCCGCTCCATCCAGTTCAAAGGCGATCCCGAATACACTGACCAGGAGCTGATGGCCGCTCTGGGATTGACGAAGGGGGCTGTGTTGACCGGTACGGACATGAATGCCTGCGCCAAGCGGCTCATGGATACCGGCCTCTTCAACCTTGTCTCCTATAAGTTCGATGGCGTCGACCTCGTTTACACGCTGACCCCCGATCCAACCCTTCTGCCGGTGCGGCTCGGCAACCTTCCCCTGACGCCGGGGCCGGAGCTCGACGCCCGGCTGCACAAGCGCCTGCCCCTTTATCACGGTAAGGTGCCCACCGAGGGTGGGCTGCTCGAAGATGTGCGCCACACGTTCGAAGCCATGCTGGCGGCTGAAGGCCTCAGGGCCACGGTCGCGTACCATCCCTACTCCGGTCCGGACGACCGCAACAAGGTCACGGCCATGAGCTTCAAAATCACCTCGCCTCCGGTGCTCCTGGGAACCGTTCGCCTT
>JASHUF010000407.1 GCA_030040175.1 Acidobacteriaceae bacterium | reverse complement strand
CGCGGAGCCGTTCTCCGTCCCCGGATGAAGATCGAACACCGTAAGCGTGGGAATGTCGTCGCAAGTGCTGCCTTTGGCCTGTGGCGCAGGTCCGGGCCAGAGGCGGATGGTCTCCACGCCGAGAAATCCGTTGTTGGCGCCCGCGACGGCGCAGGGGGAAAGCTGCGCGTGCAGGGGGAGGCAAAAGGCGCCAGCAGCCAGAAGAGCAAAGAGCTGTTTCATAAAATGCCTCTCGACAATTCGAGAGGATTATAGAAGCCGGGAATCGGCCGATTAGTCGGGTTGAGTGTGTTTCGGAAGGGCGCGGCTTCACAGCTTGCCGGAAAGCTCAAGCGAAACGGCTTTGTAATCAGGGCACGGCTTCAGCCGGGCCGGTAACGTCAATTAGATACGTGTGGGCTTCAGCCCCTGACTCCTGACCCCTGAAACCTGACCCCTGCCTTATCACAGCCACAGCGCCATGTGGCCCGGACAGCCTTGCGCGGCCTGCGCGCAGAGCATCTCCGCCAGCTCCAGTCCGTAGCGCGCGAAATAATACGCGGCGCCGTGCACGCGCTCCTCGAGCACGCCGCCGGGAAAGAGCGCGCTCGCGAGAGTTTCCGCGTGGCGCGCCACCGTAGCCTCGCGCTGCAGCTGGAAGTTCGCGGCCAGGGTGCGCAGGCGGTTCATCTGGTACTGAATCTTGCTGGCCGCGGTCTCGGCCGACTGGCCAAGGCCCTTGTCCTGCGCCTGCAGCCAGCCCACGAGCGCGGTGAGCTCGGCGTCGAGGGCGTGTGCGGCTCCGTCGAGCTTGGCGCGCGTCTCCGGCGGCAGGTTGCGCGCGGCCAGCGACCGGGCCAGCGAGGCCGCATCTTCTGAGAAAACTTGCTCCAGCCCGAGCCCGTGCTTGCGCAGCAGCTCGCCTACGTGCGGCTCAATGAGCGTGGCGGAGAGGCGCGCGGCCGGGGGCGTCTGGCGGCCCAGAATGCGGTCGTAAAGCACGCCCGACTGCGCGTAGTAGGCGATCTCCGCGGGGCCGGCGACGATGGACGAGGGGGCGAGCAGGAAATCCTGAAAGACGGGGCGCAGCAGGGCCGAGGGCGAAAGGCGCTCGGGCGCGGAGGAGAGAATGCCGAGAAGATCGGCGGTCGAAAAAGTCTCCGCGCCGGCCTGCCAAAGGCCATCCGGTTCGGCCGCAGCCGGCGGCGTGCGCTTGAGTGCCTGGCGCGCGCCGGATTTTTCATCAACCAGGAACAGCAGGCTCGATTGCGGTGCCACGGCGACCTGGACCTGGTAGCCGGCGGCTTCGAGGGCGCGGTTGCGCTCGAGCAACGCGGCGTGGAGCTCATCGGCGCGTTCGATCGCGGCGCGGAGCACGGGCGCACCGAGGCGATGGAATTCGCGGCCGCTCGCATCCAGAACCAGCAGCCCCTGCGCGGCGAAGGCGGTCGCATAGAAATGCGCGAAACCCTGCGCAAACGTGCGCCCGGGCTTGTACTCTTCCACCAGAGCGCCCGCCGAGCCGGAGATCGCGCGCACCTGGTCGGCAAGGGGAACAATGGAATCGTCGAAGGCGATGCCCCCGACGGGACGCGCAGTTTCCGGCGCCGGCGCGTAAACCAGTTTCTTGAGCTCGCGGCCGGCGGGTAACGAGACATGGTCGACTTCGGCAAAGTCGTGATCCTCGCTTGCCAGCCAGAAGACGGCCACATGCGGATTTCCCGTGGCCGCGGCTTTGCGCGCGCGGGCGATAGCGGTTGCGGCTTTGAAAGGCGTGTACAGCGGTCCGCCGAAGAGCCCGACCTGCTGGCCGGTGACCACAACGCCGGCGCCTTCAGCGAGGGCGCGGAGCGCGGCCTGTGCCGGAGCCTGCGCGGCGGCATTCTGCGCCGCGAGAAGACGCACCAGCTCCGTCCAGTGCGCCGGCAGCGGCGGGCGGTCCTGCCCCATCCCGTCCGAAGGCAGGAAAGAATGCGCGGCCTCGCCGCCTGAGCAAAAGTCCACAAAGAGCCGGCTCAGGCCCGGCGTGGCGGCAAGGGGAATACAGTCTGCGGTCCCAGTTGCGATCTTGGTTGCGTTCAAGAGCGTTCCACGGACTTCAAGGAGATTTGGAGGCACATCCCCTACAGGATGCCATGGCAGGGGGATTCGATGCAGAAGGCCCGGCCTGGGCGCATGGGCGCTTGCGTATACTTTTTTTTGAATTGAGAGGGTCGCGCGCTGGAGGCGGGAGAGATGGCGAAGAGGGGAAATCCGCACGAGTCCGCGGATGGGAACGGCAGGAAGGCGAAAGAGAGAAAGTTCGCAAAGGTGCCCGGCAAGGCACAAAAAGCGATCTTCGTGGAACACGCCCGGGTGCTCCGCTCTGAGGTGGTGTTCACGGGGCCGCTGTTCCGCATCGTGCGCGACAGGATCGTCGAGCCGGGCGGGCACAAAAACGAGCGCGATGTGATCCGCCACAACGGCAGCGTGGTGATTCTGGCTCTCGATGGGTCGAAGAATAAAAAGAATCCCTGGATTGTGATGGAACGGCAATACCGGCACGCCGCCAGCCAGTTCCTGTGGGAGCTGCCCGCGGGCAAGATCGACGCGGGCGAGGCGCCGCTCGACGCGGCCAAGCGCGAGCTGATGGAAGAGACCGGCTATCGCGCCAAGAAGTGGAAGCCGCTGCTCGAGTACTACCCTAGCCCGGGATTCCTGGGCGAGACGATGAAAGTGTTCCTGGCCGAAGGATTGCAGGCAGGCGAGGCCCAGCCGGAGGAAGACGAGACCATTGAACTGCGCCTGGTTAAGCTCTCAGAGGTGCTGAAAATGATAAATAAGGGAATCATAAAGGACGGCAAGACGCTCAGCGGCGTGTTGTTCTACGCGCGGCTCAAGGGCAAATGAGGCCAAGAAGCGGGCGCGCCACGCCTCCGAAGCCGTTATTAGACCGTAGAACTGACTGCATCAATGGCGTTTTGCAAGGGCACGGCTTGAGTCGTGCCGATAAGCGCCAACACAATCGCGGGCTTTAGCCCCTGAGGGGCGTTTTCTCAGCGCCATGGGCTATTGATGCAACCGGTTCTGAGGATTCCATGTTGTGCACCGGGGGACGGCAATCTCAGCCGGCCGGTTTCACTTTATGGATTTTTCCCCACAGTGCCGATCAACCTTTCCTCCGTTACCCACGTCTTAAAAAGTATCGGTGTGAGAATCCTTCTCAGTCACCAAAACTCTTCGAGACTCCAAAAAAAGGAAGGCGGGAACCTGTGGCTCAGTACAAGGGAAAGGTGAAGTGGTTCAACAATGCCAAGGGCTACGGATTCATCGGACGCGAAGACGGACCGGATGTATTCGTTCACTATTCGGCGATTCAACTGGACGGGTACAAAACGCTCAAGGAGGGCGACGAAGTCGAGTTCGATATTGTCGAGGGCCAGAAGGGCCCGCAGGCGGACGCCGTAGTCCGCTTCCGGGATAACGCCCACACGGCGGCGTAAGCGCGCACCCCCGCGCGTTCGAGATTGACCCCCTCTGCGGCGGCGCAAGAGGAGTGCGCCCCGAGCCAAAATCGTATTCAAATCCTTATGCGGGCGTTGCGCGCCCGATCGCGCGCGGCGCCAAGCTGTCCGGCGTGTGCCCATTGGCCTTCCGCGGCGCCCGTGACCGATACTGGATCGATACTGCGGTGGGAGGCCGGCGGGATGGATAACCGGATGTTTGCCCGGCTGCTCGAAGAGACTGCCGATCTGATGGAGATCGACGGGGCCGACAGCTTTCGCATTCGCAGCTACCGCCGGGCGGCCGAAGCAGCCGAGCAGACCACGCTGGACCTGAGCGCGATCGCCGGCGATCTCCCGCGGCTGCTCGCCATCGACGGCATCGGCAAGAGCATGGCGGCGAAGATCCAGGCCATGGCCTCGACCGGCGCCCTCGATCAGCGGGATCAGTTGCTCAAAAAGTACGGCGCCGGCGTGCTGGAGCTGCTGAAGCTCCCCGGCATGGGGCCGAAGACGGTGGCGCTCCTTTGGGACGCGGCAAAGATTGCCGGCGTCGATCAGCTCGCCGAAGCCATTGAAGCGGGCCGCCTGAACGGGCTGCCGCGCATGGGCGCCAAACAGATCGAAAAGCTGCGCAAAGGCATTGAGGACTACCGGCGGTCTGTGGGGAGGTTCCGCATCGACGTGGCCGACGCCGAGGCGCGGCAGATCGCCGCCTATCTCAAGAAATTTCCCGGGATCGAGCGGGTCACGCCCGCGGGCTCGCTGCGTCGCGGGCGCGAGACCATCGGCGACGTCGATCTCCTGGCCACTGGCCCCGCCTGCGAGCCCGGGAAGACCGGTCCGGCGGTCGAGCACGTGGCCGCGTATCCCGGCATTCACGACATGATCGCCAGGGGCGAGAACAAGGTGAGCTTCCACGTCGAGCAGGGCATGCAGGTAGACGTGCGCCTGCTGCCCGGCGAGTCTTACGGAGCGGCCCTCCAATACTTCACCGGATCCAAGGCGCACAACGTCAGCCTGCGGCAGCGGGCGCTCAAGATGGGCTTCACGCTGAGCGAGTGGGCGCTGGCCAGGCTCGACGACGGAACCCCGGTGGCCGCGGCCACCGAAGAAGAGATTTACGCCGCGCTGGGCATGGACTGGATGCCGCCGGAGATGCGCGAGAACCTGGGCGAGATCGAGCGCTCCGCGCAGCACGACCTGCCGCGTGTGATTGAAGAGGCTGACCTGCGCGGCGACCTGCACATGCACACTACCGCCAGCGACGGGCGCAGCTCCATCCGCGAGATGGCCGACGCCGCGCTGAAATGCAAGTACAAATACATCGCCATTACCGATCACTCGAAGAACCTGGCCATGACCAACGGCCTCGACGAGAAGCGCGCACTCGAGCACATCCGGCGCATTCGCGAGATCGACCGCGAAATGGAAGGCCGGATGCGCGTCTTTGCCGGCATCGAAGTGGACATCCTGGCCGATGGCGCGCTGGACCTTGCCGATGAAGTTCTCGCACAGATGGAGGTCGTCATCGCCAGCGTGCATACGCGCTTTGAGCAGAGCCGCGAGGAGATGACGGCGCGCGTGTTGCGGGCCATCGAAAACCCCTACGTGCGCATCCTCGGCCATCCCACGGGACGGCTGCTGCTGCGGCGCGAGCCCTTCGCGCTCGACACCGGCGCGGTGCTTAAGCGCGCGGCCGAGCTGGGCGTGGCCGTGGAGCACAACGCCGCGCCGGAACGGCTTGACCTCAACGACCGCGACCTGCGCCTGGCCAAAGAGCTCGGATGCAGCATTGTGATCAACTCCGACTCCCACGACGCGCGCAACCTGGGCAAAATGGGCTACGGCGTGCGCCAGTTGAAGCGCGCGTGGCTGACAGCCGAAGACGTGCTCAATACCCGCAGCGCCGAGGGGTTTCTCGCCGGACTGAGGGCGCGGCCTTAAGCCGAGCAGCTGGAGTTTCTCCTGGGTTGTTCACAGGGAACATAAGGGGATTCTCAGAGAACCTAGCCGATTGCGCTCCAACGGCGGTAAGATAGGGGCGCTATGAGTCTGCTGCAGCAGGGCGGCCCCGACCTGGACGATGCGGCAAAGGGCGAGTCGTTCACCAAAGGCACGAGCCATGTGGTCATTGCGGCGGTGGTTGCCACCATCCTGGTTTCGGTTGCGATTGCGGCCTATATCATCGCCGGGCAAAAGCCGCCGGCGGTGACCGGCGAGGTCCTTTCGGTCATCGCCCATCCCCTGCACGCCGAGACCTCAGGGTTCGACGCGAGCGGCGCGGTCATTCCCACGGAGTCGTTCGACCAGGTATACGTCTTTACCCAGGTGAGGCTGCACAACCAGAGCCAGGGGCCCATGTTCCTCTCGAACATGATGACCAACGCCACGCTGCCCGACGGCATTCACTCGAGTTATGCGGCTTCGTCCAGCGATTACGATCGGATTTTTCTAGCCTATCCGGGAATTCCGGTGCCGCATAACAAGGCTCTGCCGCTGGATGCGACCATTGCGCCCGGCGAGACCGTGGAGGGCACGGTGGTTTCCGCCTTCAAGCTCACCCGGCAGGAGTGGGACGCGCGCAAGGACCTGAGCTTTACCTTCGCCTTCCGCTACCAGCCTAACCTGGTGCTGACGCCCCACCTTGCCGTCATCGATCAGTAGCCGGCGACGGCAGTCGTGCCGCGGGGCGGTAGGTCAGGGTTTCAGCCCTGACTTCCGCCGAAGCCCGCGTAGACCAATTGGCTTCAGCTGGAGCACCGCACGGGCAATGTCCTGTTCGGCGCGCCGTAGGCGCAGAGTCCAATCACGGCATTTTCTGAGTTACTGTGTCCTTTTCATTTCCTCGTAAGGTCGCCGCTCCCTGTTGGTCGCGTCGATTCTGCCTTCCGTCTTCGGGATACAGCAACTCTGAAACCGCTGTAGCCCCGCGCTTCAGCGTGGGGAATGCAGATCGCACCAATTGCTCCCACGGTCCTGTAGGGACGGCGCAACGACACTTCCTTTGCCCAGGAATCAATACGCCCCGGGGAGGCCTTCACCCCGCTGTGTGCTTTCAAGCGGCCAGGCTCTACTGTCCGCTCGGCGGAGCGGTGGGTGGAACCGGCGAGTTCTTGGGCGTAGAGAGATAGCCGCTGATCTGGTTCTTGTTGTCGATGGTGTTCACGACGATCTCAAAGAGCGCCGGATCCTTGCCGCTGTAAAACTGCAGCGGCTCGTTTACGTTGCGGTCTTTCTTCTCGTAGGTCTTGTCGTCGGCGTAGATGTCGAGCGTGAACTTGTTCCGCTTGGCGTCGGTCCTTTTGAGCTCCAGGCTCACCGTGCCCACGGGCTTCTTCTGGCCCTTGGTCAGCGTGAACTCATAAAAGTTGCGGTCGCCCTTGTGTTCCAGAAGCACCAGCTCATCGTGATTGCGCGCGATGACGCTGTTGGTGTCGGAGAGATCGCCCTTCATCGTCTGCAACTGGCTGATGGCGCCGGCCAGATCGGTCTGGGTCTTGCCCAGATCGGTCCTGACGCCGCCTACGTCGCTCTTTACGTTGGTCAGGTCGCTGGAAACGGCGTTGACCTGCTGCGCCGTCTGCTGCTGCGCGCTTTGCAGGCGCTTGTTGTCGGCCTGCTCGCGGCTCAGGAT
>JASHUF010000042.1 GCA_030040175.1 Acidobacteriaceae bacterium | reverse complement strand
CTCTGCCGCGTTCAGCAGCACGATGCACCAATAGAACGTCCACCATACCGGGGCCAGCTTGAAGGGCGCGACGGTCAAAACAATTGCCCCCGGCCCCATCAGCAGAAACGGATAGTGCGGCACCAGCAGCAGCCACACCAGCGCCATCCCGCCGAAGATCACCTCGGCGACCGCTTGCGCGTAAGTCTTGGGCTTCTTTCGCCCGTTCTGGCGCGCATTGAACGGTGACACCACGCCCTGCGGCCAGTCGTCTCCCATCGCCGCCCCTGGCGCGAATCGTCCGGGAAACTTGGCGCCCGTCCGCTCGAATAAGGCAAAGGCCAGCGTGACCGCTGCGGCCGTCACAAACAGAACCCACGGCAACTGCACGGCCGCTCCCACCACTGCGCCGGAGCCCCGTCCGTTGGCAACAATCTCCACGGTCTTCGCAATCGCAAAGATCGCCGCACACCAGCTCAGCGCCAGGCGCATCACAAACCGGTAAATCGGAAACAGCCCCGGCCCAATCAGGTACTGTGCCGGCTGGTACCGCGCCGCCATCTGCATCGGCGGTCCGACCTGTTTCAGCCACACCTCGATCTCGGCGTCCGTCATCTTGCGGCCCAGCGCCGCTTCCTTGTCCTCGATCTGCGACTCCAGGTTCGCCTTCAGCTCAGCGATGATGTCGTCCTGCCGCTTCCAGCGCAGGTGCCGCCGTACTGCCTGCAGATACCGCTCCAAGAGGTCCATAACTGTCCTTTACCCTCACAGAATCTTGTAGATGGCCTGGTTGATCTGGTTCCATTCCTCGATCAGCCGCATGAATACGCTCTCGCCCTCTGCCGAGAGCCGGTAAAACCGCTTGTTACGTTTCTCTTCCTCGCGCCACTCGCTCGTGAGCAGCCCCTGCGACTCGAGGCGCCGCAGCAAGGGGTAGAGCGTGCTCTCGTCGATCTCCATCCCCCGCTCGGCTAACTCCTTCCGCAGGGTGTAGCCGTAGTGCTCCCGGCGCAGTTGCCCGAGTATCGCCAGCGTCAGGCAACCCCGCCTTAGCTCGAGCCGAAGGTTCTCAAACAGGGTCTCCGGATCCATTCCTCTGTACCTCATACACTATATGGCATATACTGTATATAATACAGTGTATGTTGTCAAGTATTTTCACAATTTTCTTTATCTTCTCTAAGGTTTTGAAAGATAGAGGGTTACTCTTGAGCGCGGACCGCTACTTCTTCGCCCGCTTATAGAACGGCAGCGGCACCTGCTTGGCTCGCACGCGGTTCCCCCGAACGTCGACGAGCACGTCGGCGCCCGACTCAGCGACCGGCGTGGGTACCAGCGCTAGAGCGATATTCGACTTCAAAAACGGCGCTGGCGAGCCGGATGTGACCCTGCCAATCACTTCCCCAGAGAGTGAAAGCACGGAGTACCCGTCGCGGGCGATGCCGCGTTCCACCATCTCCAGGCCGACGATTTTTCTCTTTGGTCCGCCCGACTCCTGGATCGCCAACAACGTATCCCGTCCAAGAAAATCACCTTTATCCAGCTTCAGCCAGCGCGCCAGCCCGGCCTCGAAGACGTTGATCTCCCCGGAGATCTCGTGCCCGTAGAGGCTCATCCCCGCCTCCAGGCGCAGCGTGTTGCGCGCCCCCAGCCCGCACGGGCGTATCCCGAACTCCGCGCCCGCCTCGAGCAGAGCCTCCCACATCTTCACCGTGGTTGCCTCATCGCTGGGCGTGTACACCTCAAAGCCGTCCTCGCCGGAGTACCCCGTTCGCGCGACGAGCACATTCGCAATCCCCGCCACCGTCCCCCAGGTGAACCAGTAATTCCTGATCGCGGCGAGATCGACCTTCGTGAGTTTGGCCAGCGTCTCCTGCGCGCGCGGCCCCTGCAGAGCCAATTGCGAGTAGTAGCTCGAGTAGTCGGCGACGTGAACCCCCGGCCGGCCGCCTACCTGCCTGCGAATCCATGCGAAATCCGAGTCTTTGGTTCCCGCGTTGACCACCAGCAGATAATCGTTGGCGCCCAGCCGGTGCACCAGGATGTCGTCCACAAACGTGCCCTCGGGCGTGAGCAGCGCGGAGTAGTGCGCCTGCCCGTCGGCGAGCTTCGAGGCGTCGTTCATGGTGATGTGCTGCACGGCGGCCAGCGCGCCCGGGCCGCGAAACTGGATCTCCCCCATATGGCTCACGTCGAAGAGACCCACGCCGGTGCGCACCGCCATGTGCTCGGCGATCAATCCACCACCGGGGCAGGGGTACTCCACCGGCATATCCCAGCCGTTAAAGTCCACCATCCTGGCCTTTCGCGCGCGATGGGTGGCGTTGAGTGCGGTCTTTTTGAGCGGCGCCGCAGTGGCGGTGGGCGAGGCAGATGTGGTCATGGAGGACCCCTTCAACCCTGTATCTTAATGGAACAAGTGAACACCGTTCGCGGCATCGTAATGGCTCTGGCCGCAGCCCTGGCCATCTGGAAGGGCTGGCAGTTGCGTACCGGAGGCAGGGCCCTGTTCGCCTACGCACTGGCGGCGCTGGCGCTCGCCCTCGCCGCCTGGCACTTCACCCGCAAGCCGTCTCCGCCGCGCCGGTGATTCGTTTTCCCCGTCCTTACCGTGTCCGCGAGCCCGCTCAGGCTATAATGCCGCCATCTTCCGGCTCCACATTTTGGATATGGAATTCTGGGGACTTCTTCTTTTCGCGCTGGCAGCGGCCATCCTCGGATTGCCCATCGCCGCGCTCGTGGTCGCGAAGTCGACCGCCCGCACCCTGCGCGACGAGATGGCCGCGCTCAAGGACAAACTGCGCGGCCTCGAAGCGGAGTTGGCGCGCCTGAACCGCCAACTCGTTTCCGCGCCGCAGGCCGCAGGGCAAGCGCCTTCCCAGCCCGCGCCGGCGCCATCAGCTGCACAACCCACGGCTGCTTCTGCGCCGCCGATCCCACAACCGGCTCCATTCCCGCCGGTCGAGGCAGTAGCCAGGCCCGCAGCGCCTCCACCATCCGCGCCTTTCCGGCCGGTCCCCGAGCCGGTAGCGCCGCGGTTCACCCTGGTGGACTCGGGACCCTCCCCGGTACGCCCTGAGGACACGCGCTCCCTCGAAAGCCGCATCGGCTCGCAGTGGTTCAACCGCGTGGGCATTCTCGCCGTTCTCATCGCCGCGGCGTGGTTCCTCAAGCTCGCGTTCGACAATCACTGGATCGGCCCGCTGGGCCGCGTCCTCATCGGCCTGCTTGCCGGCGCCGGCCTCATCGGCTGGTCGGAGCGGTTTGAGAAGCGCGGCTTTGCCGCCTTCGCCTACTCGCTCAAAGCCGTGGGCAGCGGCACGCTCTATCTGTCTCTTTGGGCGGCCTTCTCGCTCTACGCGCTCATGCCTGCCTGGGCAGCCTTCGCCGCCATGGTGGCCGTCACCGCGTTCAACGGCGTCGTCTCCTGGGCGCGCAACGCCGAACTGCTCGCCCTCTACGCTATCGCCGGCGCCCTGAGCACGCCGCTGCTCGTCTCCACCGGCGGGAATCATGAGATCGCGCTCTTCACGTATCTGCTCATCCTCAACCTCGCGGTACTCGTGCTCGTGGCCCTGCGTCCGTGGTCGCGCCTGCTTTTCGCCACATTCGCCGGCACGGTGTTTTTCTTCGCCGCCTGGTGGTCCGATTTTTATTCCTATGACCAGGAGGGCCGCACCGCATTTTTCCTCACCTGCTTCTTCCTCCTCTACGCGCTTGCGCCGCGCCTCATCCGCGCCGAGCTCGATCCGCGTGGAGAGCCCTCCGGCTGGGACTTCCTGGTGCTGGCGATCCTGCCCGTGGCCAACGCCGCGCTCGCCTTCCTCGGCTATTGGGCGCTACTTCCATCCGCCACGGCAGACTGGGCGGGTCCCTGGATCGCCGTCGCCTTCGCCGCCTTTTATCTTCTGCTTCTTCGCTTGCGCGTGGCAGGCCCGCTGCGCCGTTGCCCGCCGTTGCTGGCCGCGCTCCAGCTCTCCATGGCCGTTGTCTTCCTCACCCTCGCCATTCCTTTGAGGACCCGCGGCCGCTGGCTCACCCTGGGCTGGCTTTCGGAAGGCGCTGCGCTGCTGTGGGTTTCGAGCCGCCAGCGGCAACTTCTCATCCGCGCCTTCGCGCTCATCTGCCTGCTGCTCGGCCTCTTTGCGCTTCTGGTATTCAGTCCGCCGGCTTCCACCATCCCCATCTTCAACCAGCGCTTCGCCGCTTACGCCTTCGCCATCGCCGTGTTCGCCTTCGTTGCCGGGCTCGCGCGCCGCACCCCGGACGATCCGCAAGC
>JASHUF010000406.1 GCA_030040175.1 Acidobacteriaceae bacterium | reverse complement strand
ACTCGCCCGCTGGTTCGCCAGGTTGGTGCCGTGCTGGCCGGGAAGGATCCCGCAACTGTGGCCAGGGTTCGGGTTGCCCTGCGAAGCATCTGGCGGCGGCCAGCGGACGGCTACGAACTAAGCAAGCGCCCGGATGCCGTGACTGGACTGCGGGTAATCGAGGCCATTCGGGGGAATTATAGATTCGTACGGGTGCGGCCATTTAGCGAGCAGAAGCGCTATCTAGGCCTGGACTGGCCAGCAACGGCAGAGACAATGATCGGATCGCGGAGGCTGGAAAGTTTACAGCAATGCGTCGAGGTAGTCCTGAACGAGGATGTTCCCGGAGACCTAGTTGAGTGTGGTGTGTGGCGTGGCGGCGCATGCATCTTAATGCGGGCTGTTCTTGCTGCCTATGGCGACGAAAAGCGCTGCGTATGGCTAGCGGACTCATTCGCTGGCGTGCCGGCGCCTGACGTTGCTCACTACGCCGCCGACGAAAATCTTAGGCTAGACCTTAGCGCAGACGTGCTTGCGGTGCCGCAGGCCACTGTCGAAGCGAACTTTAAACGCTACGGACTGCTGGATGAGCGCGTTCGCTTTCTTCCTGGCTGGTTTAAAGATACCTTGCCTTCTGCGCCGATTGAATCCATCGCGGTTCTCCGACTTGACGGGGACCTTTACGAGTCTACGATTCAGGCACTAGACGCACTGTATCCGCGCCTGTCAATCGGCGGGTTCTGCATCATCGATGACTACCATGTCATTGATGCATGCCGCAAGGCAGTCACAGATTACAGGCAAAAGCATGAGGTCTCAGATGAGATCACGGATATAGATGGTAGTGGCGTATTCTGGCGCAAACAATAACAAAGCAATGGCGTGGGGAGAGCAGCTGTCGTGGTCTACTGCGCCCACAAGCCCCGCTACCAACGTGCCGAGCCCAGCAGATCTTCGGCTATCCCAACGTCAATCGACCGGGATGAACTCGTCAAGCCAGTCCGGGCGCTTAGTGATCGCCCCATAACGCTGACCGTGTCGTTCGATCGCGGCGCTGCGCGCCCACCCCATGGGTCAGCACGCCGAGCGATCGGCGCCGGATCGCGATGGGTGACTCCGGGCACGTGTTCACCACGGCAACGGGGAAGCCGGTCGGGCCGGACCGGCTGACTCGCCTGTTCCGTCGCCTGGTCACGGCGCGGCTACCCTCGCGCTTGCGGGCGGGACGACCTGAAGGTAGAGCCGACCTCGTCGTACGGGCCTGGCATCGCGCCAATCTAAGGAAAGCGCACTGATAGGAGATTATTATGCCTTATCCGCAGATCACGAGCTGTCAACTGTATATGCGGTAACGCACAACTTCCTGCTCTAATTAAATGACCTTGCACGATCGGGTTATCCAAGTAATGCAGCGGCGCGGCCACTGCCTGCTATCTCTTGATTTCACCTGCCGAACAAGCCGCTTGCGTCGACGTGCCGTGTTAATCTCGGGTAATCGAGTTCGTGCATCCTGCAAATGGACATGCATATCGTTTCCAAGGCTAGGACTCCGGCGTTTCATGCAGCTCGATTCCAGCGGGGGTGAAGCGTGCCCGTCCAACGGTTAGGAAACCGGGTCAGAACGGCCCCGCGCCGCCAGCCGGTCGGTGATCACCTGGCGGCCGCTGAACGGGGTGGGGGAGTAGCCGTGCTATCGCGGAAATGGACCAGGTGAGCGTGACGACGCCAACGGCACCAGTCGCATTCGAACAGACGGCGCAAGGTCCGCCGGAAAGCATGCGGGGTGGCCGGGGCCGGCATCGCCGTTCCCTGATCGGGCTGCTCTCGTCAGGTGTCGCGGCCGACAGACCGCGGGCGGAGCCGGCCGGAGTGGTTCCGAGGACGGAGGTCGCCGGGGGCGTCCTCACAGTGGCGCACGCGTCCGAGTCGCCCGCGACCCAGGTTCTTGACAAGGCCAGATCCCCTGCTGGCGACCCGGCTGCTGACGGCCGCCGGGGACTTTCCCGTGTGAGAATCGGCCTCGGCGTGCTCGGCGTAATGCTGCTTCTGTTTGGCGGCATGCATGGTTCACAGGTCCTCGTCGGTGCGGCATTCGCGGCGCTACTGGCCGCAACGCTTATCGGGGGCTTCGAGGCATGGCCGACACGCGGACGGCGCCAGAGCCCGCCGCAGGCTGCGACGCGGCCGGCCGCGCGGGGTGCTGGCACCTGGCCATCGCGAATCGGCCTGGCCATCGTCGCAATCGTCGCAGGCATCACAGCGCAATCCTGGTTCGACCCTGGTCGGTTGTTCGCGTCGGGCGACGTATCGCCCGTCGTGGGGACGGCTTGGCTGGGACGGCTCTTCGCCCCCTGGTCGTGGTCGGGCTCAGATCTCGGCGGCCCGGCCGCTAACGAGACCAACCTGCCGTGGGCCGCGGTCTACTGGCTCGTCCACGCCCTGGGCGGATCCCCGGCACTCGCCGAAGACATCTGGTACACGGTGCTCTTCGCCGGCGCCGCGGCGGCCTGCTATCTGTTTCTGCGGGGCCTTCGCATC
>JASHUF010000405.1 GCA_030040175.1 Acidobacteriaceae bacterium | reverse complement strand
CAGGCTGCTCGAGTCCTGCGCATGCGATGTGCTGGTGATGGCGAGCGAGAACGCATCTCCAAAACAAGCGGCGGAAGTGGCGCGCGTGGCCGAGCAGATGGGCATGCGCGTGGCGTATCTCGCGAATCTGGGAGCACAGGAACGGCCGTTGCCGGAGCTGCTGCACGCCGACGGGCTGCTGCTGACGGCGCGCGCCGGCCCGGCGTGCGGACACTACGCGCCGGCCAAGAGGGCGATGGACCTGATGCTGGCTTCAGTCCTCCTGGTCCTTCTGGCCCCGCTGCTCCTGGCGATTGCGCTCTGGATCCGGATGGACTCGCCGGGACCGGCGCTGTTTGCGCAGGAGCGGGTGGGCCGGCGCGGGCGGATCTTCGAGATCATCAAGTTTCGCACCATGCGCCGCAACGCAGCCAGGTACGACGTGTCTCCGGCGAGCCCGGCTGACGGACGCATCACGCGAGCAGGAAGGTTTCTGCGGCGGACCAGCCTGGACGAGCTGCCGCAATTGTTCAATGTTCTTGCAGGCCATATGTCCCTGGTGGGGCCGAGGCCGGAGATGCCGTTCCTGGTGGAAAGAAACTCAAGGGCGCATCAGCCGCGGCTGCAGGTTCCGCCAGGTATTACGGGATTGTGGCAACTGAGCGCGGACCGGGAGTTCCGGATTCACGAAAACCTCCACTACGACCTCTATTACATACAGAACCGCAGCTTATTTTTGGATGCCGCGATTCTGATCCATACGCTGCTTTTTGCCATGCGCGGAGTGTAAATGACGCAGCCGATCGATCATTGCGAAGCGGTTGGCGATGAGGATCTCGATGCCCCGTCCGGCGAAGCGGCGCGCCGGGGTTGCGCCGCCGCGGAGACGAGCGAACGCCTTTGTCCGCACGCACACGCCGATGTTCTTGGGGTGCAGGTGTCCGCGATCGATTTGGCGCGAGCGGTCGATCTGGCCGAGCGATGGATCGCGGCGGGCAGGGCGGGATACATCTGCATGACCGGTGTGCACGGAGTGATGGAGGCGAAGCGGGAGCCGGAGTTTCGCGGCATCTTGAACGGCGCCGCGCTCAACGCCCCGGACGGCATGCCGATGACGTGGGTGGGGCGCATGCAGGGCTTGCGCGAGATGGACCGGGTCTTCGGACCCGAATTCATGGCGGCGATGTGCAGGCGTTCTGTGGAACAGGGATACCGGAATTTTCTGTACGGGGGAAAACCGGGCGTGGCGGAACTCCTGCGCGCGAACTTCGAGCGCAGATTTCCGGGGCTGCAGGTGGTGGGAACATACACGCCGCCGTTCCGCGCGCTGACGGAGACTGAGGAAGAAGAGATCTGCGCGCGCGTGCGCGCAGCCCGGCCGCACATCGTGTGGGTGGGGCTGAGCACGCCGAAGCAGGAGCGCTTCATGGCCCGCTATGCGCAGCGCCTGGGAGCGCCGCTGCTGGCGGGCGTGGGCGCCGCGTTCGATTATCACGCGGGGCTGATCAGGGATTGCCCGCAGTGGGTGAAGCGAGCGGGGCTGCAATGGGCGCACCGGCTGATGCAGGATCCCCGGCGGCTGTGGCGGCGCTACCTGCGCAACAATCCGGTGTTTCTGTGGCACATTGCGCTGCAGTTGGCGGGCGTGCGGCGCGCCGGCTGAATCCGGTGAACCGCGCTCGACGGCCGCGCCTCCGGGGCGGATGAACGCGCGGCCGTGCCCCTGGGAGCGCGCGGATCAGTATTCAAGCGGAACAGACTCGGTGTCGTCGCCGGTCTTGCCCCACAGAACGGTCTCGGCCTCGGGAGTTCCCTTGCCCCAGAGGACGGTCTTGCCCCAGAGAACTGTGAAGCCGTCCGGATCCGCTTCGCCGTAGAGGCCCGTTGTGCCCCACAGCGCGGGTGAGTTGGTGCCGCTGATGAAGGCGCGGCCGCCATAGACGGCGGATGCCGACCAGGGACCGGTCGCGGTCCAGAGCGAACCAGGTTCGGTGACCGCGGTGGTTTCGCCGTTGGCCTCGTTGTACACGGCCACGGGAGACATGGCCGCGCCGGAGGGAACAGTTGAGCCGATGGTTTGCGCGGCGTTGATGGTCGCGGCGATATCCAGGTAGCCCGCGCCCACGGTGAAGACATCGTAATTTGCGTTATAGGTCACGCCGTCCGCGGTGACGCTGCTGGTGAGCGGGAAATAGCTGCGATCGCCGCTGACCATGAGCAAGGCCTTCACCGCATCGGGCGTAAGGCTGGGCGCGGCCTGAAGCAGGTCGGCAACGGCTCCGCTGGCCACGCCGCTGGACATGCTGGTGCCGCTCATGGGGAAGTAGGTCGACGAGGGCGTCTCGCTGCCGTCAGTTTGATAGAAGGAATACCAGGTATAGAACGAGGGATTCTCGTCGGCCAGGGGATCGTCAGCGAATTCGAGGCTGGTGACGATGTTGCCGGGCGCGACGATGTCCGGCTTGACGAAGTGATCGATGAAGGACGGCCCCTTGGAACTGTAACTGGCGATGAGATCGTCGTCGATGGGCGCCGTCTCCATGGTGCGCATGGCGCCCACGGTGATGACGTAGGGATCGTTGCCGGGCGAATTGATGGTGCCGTAGCCCTCGGGGTTTTCATTCAGGTCGCGGCCGTCGTTGCCCGCGGCCACCACGACCACGATGCCGGCCTTCCGCGCCTGTTCGACCGCCTGGCAGAGAGGGTCGAGCTTATAGCTCTCGTAAATGGGGCGGCCGAGGGAAAGATTGATCACGCGGATGTTGAAGGTGTTCTGGAGAGAGACGGCCTCGCCGATGGCGGCGATGACGGAGGAGTCCGTGCCGGCGCCGTTTTCATCGAGAACGCGCAGGTTGACGATGTTGGCGTTGGGCGCGGCGCCGCGGAAGGTACGGAAGAACTGCGCGCCGGTGGAATCGGCGCCGTTGCCGGCAATGAGCCCGGCAACCAGCGTGCCATGCCCGTAGTGATCGTAGGCATCGTCCTCGTTGGGAACAAAGTTCTGGCTGTAAACGATGCGTCCGACGCTCCCGGGAGCATCCTCGTTGCGAGCGGCCTCAAGCTGCGCTACGCTTGGCAATGTAAGTGAATTCGCGGCGAGATCAGGCACCGGCGTGATGCCGCTGTCGATCACTGCAACCCCGACATTGGTGCCCACGTACCCGTTCT
>JASHUF010000404.1 GCA_030040175.1 Acidobacteriaceae bacterium | reverse complement strand
CTCGTCGGAGAGGGTGGGCGACTCGGTGACGATCTGCTGGAACTGCGCAATCACATTGCGCACCAGGGCTTCAAAACCCGAGGTGGGCGCGGGTTCGATGTCCTCGAGCGGCACGATCTCCGCTGTCATGAAGGGCTCGCTCTGCGTGTAGCGCACCAGGCGCACGCGGCCGATGCCCTCGGTGAACACGAACCGGCTCTGGTTGGGCATGCGGACCACTTTGTGCACCGTGGCCACGGTCCCGATGGCGTGCATGTCGGCGGGCTTGGGCGTGTCCTGGCGCGGGTCGAGCTGCGCCACCACCACAATCGTGCGCTCTTCGCCCAGGGACTCAATCAACTGGATCGAGCTCTCCCGGCCAACAGTCAGCGGCAACACCGCATGGGGAAAGAGAACCGTCTCCCGCACCGGCAACACAGGAACTCTGCGTCCAGGCGCAGCGGATTTAGCGGCCGGATCGCGAGATGGAGTAGAAGGTTGGCTTGACATTGAGTGCCCTCGTATCAGTTTTTCTATAATTAGACCACGAAAGGATCAAAAAGATTCAACCCTCCCAAGGAGCAGCCCCGGGGCTCCTGGAATTTCATCCCCTCTGCTGGACCATCCATTCCCTTCGCATCGCACGGTTTCCGGTTTGTTGGGGTTCCAGTATGCCGGTTGGGACGCGGTTTTCAGGTTCCGGCAAAACACGGAAGGCCCGGCAATTCCGTATTCTTCTGCTGCCGGGTTGGATAGCGCCGTTCTTGTTTACGGGTGTATCGGCCAAAGGGCAGCAAAAGTGAGGGTAAGAGGGGAAAAGCAGCGGCGCTCAAGACGCCACGGCGCCGGAGCGGGACGCGCGACCGGCAGGGCCGAGCGAGACAATTTCCCCTCACGCAAGTAAGCTGCTGATTATGAGCGATTTACCTTAGGCGCGTCAGGCCGGGCGCCACTTTCCCTCGTGCGCCGCTGGGGCTCAGGCTGTTGCCGTTGGCGTTTTCGCTCCTGCACGCCGTTCGTGCTCGGCCCGTTGCCGTTCGTGCTCTCATTTTTGATGGCCATCTCGATCTTGTCCCAAAGCTTGTCTGGCGGCTCTTCGACGGGGAAGAGCTGGCGGGCTGCTTCGGCGATGGTCTCGAGGTCGGCGAGAAGGGCGCGGCACAGCTCGCAACTGCGGATGTGCTCGTGGTCGGCGACGTTCTCGCCGGAGCCGATCATCATTGCTAAACGGGCCTGGAATTCTCTGCAGCTCATTTTCCGGGATTGATCGCTCACGGGCGCGCCTCCAGCCGAGCGTTCGAACGCAGAGCCTCGCGCAACTTCAGGCGCGCCTTGTGCAATTGCGACTTGCTGTTGCCGATGGAACACTCCAGCATGACAGCAATTTCATTATGTTCGAAACCTTCCACGTCGTGAAGGATAAAAATGAGCCGGTACCCGGCCGGCAAATCGGCCACCGCACGTTCCAGAGCGAGACGGTCGATGGCCCCGGCAAGCGTCAGATCGGGAGCGCCAAAACTGCGTCCCGGCCCCTCGTCGGGGGCCGGTTCCATGGCCTCATCCAGCGAGATGAGCGTTAACCCCTTCTTTCTGAGATGCATCAGCACCACGTTGATGGCCAGCCGATGCAGCCAGGTGGAGAAAGCCGAGTCCCCGCGAAATGTCCCGATCTTGCGGTGCAGCTGCAGGAAGGCTTCCTGAGTAAGATCCTCAGCCTCGGCGATATTGCCCACCATGCGCAGGCAAAGGGAGTAAACCCGGCGCTTGTGGAGGGAGTAAAGCTGAGCAAAGGCATGATGGTCGCCGGCCTGGGCCCGCGCCAGCGCCAGCGCCTCGCTCGGGTCGGGCAAGGCTGCAGGCGCAAAGGACGCAGGCCGGTTTCCTCGATCCGCGGAGGGCGATGCACCGTTGCGGCCTTTACCGGGCTCCGAGCTTTTGAATTGCGTAGGGGTTGGGGATTCCGGCATGCGCTTCCTTCGGTTTACTTTTGAAAACCGGTGCTCGTGCGCTGAACTTCCTCCCTCTTAGTATAAAGAGGAGCAGGCGATGTACGGCGGTGCTTCACTTTGTGTGGAGTGTCAGGATGCATTTAAGGTTGCTTACACGTCCATTCTGAGAATCGAAAACTGTTTTTTCGGCGCCGGGTTGAAGAAAAATGAGCTTCCCGGTGCAAGCGCGGCTTGACCCTTGACTTACCGGAAAACCAGAATTGCGGACCTTCGCGCACCCAGCGCCGGCGGCTCAAGCCCGGCTCGCGGCGGCGTCCGGCAGGTTGCCGCCATGGAATCCGGTTGGGTTTCCTTGGCTTTTGGGAGAGACAAGGCTTTGCGGACCAAGCCGGCAGCGGAGCATGACCGTGAGCACGGGCAGAGAACCCGGCGGCCGGATCGAATGCCTGCGGGGCCATGCCGTCTGCCGCTCAGCATTCTCCAGGCGTTTCTTTCAACGTCTTGCGCCTCCTTGCGCCGAGCATGCTGCGCGGCGCCGCGAACGGCCGTCTGCCCGGCTCTCTGGATGGCGTTGACGCTGGGCGCCGGAGCTGGAGCTGCCGGGTGGGGCCAGCAGCCTTCAGCCGCACCTCAACCCGATGCGGCGCAAGCGGCTGCGCCCGCGCCGCCGCACGCAGGGCCAGATGAGGAGGCCAGCCGCTCGCTCGAGGGTCTCACCGTCACCGCCATTTCCTTTTCCGGCGTTCCCGCCGGCCGGCTGGCTCCGGTTGCCGGCCATCTTCCGGTCGCGGTGGGCAAGCCTCTGGCCGCGGAGGACATCAAAAGCAGCCTGCGCCGGCTTTATGCAACCGGCCTCTTCGATTCGGTGGAGGCGGAGGGCGAGCGCACGGGGGGAGGGGTTGCGCTCACCTTTGCCGGCCGCCCGCGCACGTTTATCGGCGGTGTGAGCGTCTACGGAGCAGCCGGCGCCACCATGAACGCACAGCTTGTGCGTGCTTCCCAGCTCGATGCGGGCACGCGCTTCACCCAGGAGAAGATGGCACGCGCGCTCGCTCAGATGCGCTCGACGCTCGCGGCCAACGGTTACTACGAGCCGGCGATCGGCTCCGATTTGACGGCGCACGAAGAAAATCAGCTCGTGGATATCGCGTTCCGCGTGACCTCAGGCGCGCAGGCACGCGTGGGCAACGTGGCCATCGAGGGCGAATCGGGCATCAGCGCGGAGGATTTCCGGCGCTACGGGCATCTGCGCATGGGCGCGCACGTCGATCACGACACGGTCAACCGCGCTCTGGATGGCGTGCTCAGGCACTATCAGAGCGAGGACCGGCTGGAAGCCGACGTCAAGCTGGAGGCGGCGCAGTACGACCCCGCGGCCAAGGCCGTGAGCTTCCGCTTTTCCGCGACGCGCGGTCCGGTGGTGCGCGTGTATGTGGAGGGGACCAAGATCGGGCCCGACCGCATCAAGCGCCTGATTCCGGTTTACGAGGAAGGCGCCGTGGACGAAGATCTGCTCAATGAAGGCAACCGGCGGCTGCGCGACTACTACCAGCGGCTCGGCTACTTCGACGCCAAGGTGACGCACCAGCAGCAATCCCAGGGCACGGAATTGGAGAGCATCGTTTTTAAGGTCGAGCTGGGTCCGCGGCGGCGCGTGGAGCACGTTCTCGTCAGCGGGAACCGCTACTTCGACACCCCGGTGCTGATGGCGCTTCTGAGCGTGCACGCAGCCGGTCCGCTCGACCGCCATGGCGCCTACAGCCAGTCCCTGGTGGCCGCGGACGTGAGCGCGCTGGTGGCCGTCTACCAGAACAACGGGTTTGCCAATGTGAAAGTGACGCCGGAGACGAGCACGCCGGAAACGATTCTGGCCGACACGCGCCCCGCTGCGCCCGGCGCGCCGCCGATCGTGAGCAGCGAGGGCCCGCTGACCGTCACCTACCACATCGACGAGGGAGCGCAGATGCGCGTGGGCACGGTGCGGATCGAGGGCGACGGGCACATCGACGCCAAAGCGCTGCAGCCGTTGCTGAACACCACTGCGGGGCAGTTGCTTTCCCCGGAAAATCTCTCCGGGGACCGCGACGCGTTGCTGTCGGCCTATTTGAGCCGCGGATTCGAGCAGGCCTCGGTCGATGTCAGCCAGCAGGTGGAGAGCGCCGATCCGGCCAAGGCGGACGTGGTCTTCCGCATCCACGAGGGCGAGCAGGTGTTCGTGCGCAAGGTGCTCCTCACCGGCCTCACGTACACGCGCGCGGACACGGTGAAGCGCGCGATCACCATCCACGCCGGCGACCCGCTCAACCAGTCTGCGTTGCTCGACACGCAGCGCAACCTTTACGACTACGCACTCTTCAATGAGGTGAATACGGCGGTGGAGAACCCTGCCGGCGACGAGCCGGAAAAGACGGTTTTGCTCCAGCTCACGGAGTCCCGGCGCTGGGCGCTGACCTTCGGCTTCGGCTTCGAGGCGCAAACCGGCCAGCCGCAGAATAACTGCGCCGGCGCCCATGCCGGAGGCGTGGCCTGCAGCCCCAACGGCAAAACCGGCGTGAGCCCGCGCGTGCTGACCGATATCACCCGCAACGGCCTCTTCGGCAAGGAGCAATCGGCTTCGCTCGAAGGCACCTACGGCCTGCTGGAGCAGAGCATCACGCTGCTTTACCAGATTCCCCACCTCGACGGCGCACGGAACTTCGCCTTCAACATCTCCGGCGGCTATGCCAACAGCGAGGACGTGGCCACCTATGTGGCTTCGCGGCTGTCGGGAGACATTCGTTTCACGCAAAGCTTTCTCACTCCCGGCTCCTTCCTTTCCAAGGCCAACACCCTCATCTACGAAATCAACTTCCGCCGCGTGAAGGTGGCTTCGGATACGCTGCAGGTTTATCCGGGCGAAATCTCCGCCCTGGCCACGGCCACGCGGGTGAGCGGGCCTTCGTTCACCTGGATTCGCGACACGCGCGACCAGCCCATGGACGCGCACCGCGGCACCTACACCAGCTTTCAGGAGTTCGTCTCCGACCGCAATTTCGGGGCGCAGGCGGAGTTCAATCGCATCGACGTCTCGAACTCGAGTTATTACGGCTTCGACAAGGACAGGTTCGTGCTTGCCCGCGACACGCGCTACGGCCAGATCCGCTCCTTCGGCGCGGGATCGAGCGAATTGATTCCCTTGCCCGAACGCCTCTATGCCGGCGGACCCACGTCCCTGCGCGGGTTTCCCTTCAATGCGGCCGGCCCGCGCGACCCCGAGACCGGGTTTCCCATCGGCGGCGCGGGCACCCTGATCGAGAGCACCGAGCTGCGCCTGCCCCCGCCCCCCCTGCCCTGGCTGGACAACACGGTGAGCCTGGTGCTCTTTCACGACATGGGCAACGTCTTCACCAACGCGGGCGACGCGTGGATCAGCGCCACGCGCATTCATCAGCCGGAGGCCGGAACCTGCAGGGTGCTCACGCCGGGCACGGCGCAGAATCCGCCCGCGCCCACCGGCCCGGTCACCTCCACCGGGACCCAGGGACAGTGCAGCTTCAACTACTTCTCCCATGCGCCGGGCCTCGGCCTCCGCTACCATACGCCCGTCGGGCCCATCCGCTTCGATTTCAGCTACAACCTGAACCCGCCCATCTATCCGGTCAACATCGACTATTCGCTCTCCGATCCGTACGCGGCGCCGCATGTGGGCCGGGCGCCGCACTTCAACTTTGTCTTCAGCCTGGGGCAGGCCTTCTGATGCGCAAACGAACCTCAATACGGACGCACCATCCACGCGCCCTCGCGCAGGGGGCAACGCTGGCTCTTTGCCTCGCCTGCGCTCCGGCTCTGCCTGCGCAGACGCCGCCATCGGCGCCGCTGGTCGTCCTCGACAGCGTGGTGGCGGTCGTCAACCGGCACGTCATTCTCTCGAGCGATCTCGATGACGAGATGCGGCTCTCGATCCTCGACCCCAACAACGCCGGCCAGACGCTTACCCGTGCGCAGGTGCTGGAGCAGTTGATCAGCCGCGCGCTCATCGAGCAGCAGATCCGCCAGGAGGACGCGCAGGCGGCCATGCCCAGCCAGGCGGAAGTGGACGCGCGGCTGGGGGAGATTCGCAAGGAGCTGCCCGCCTGCGTGCATGAAAAATGCGCCTCCGACGCGGGCTGGGCCGCCTTTCTCGCTGCGCACAATCTCGCTTCCGGGCGCGTGGCGGCCTATCTCCGTTACCGGCTCGAGATTCTGCGCTTCATCGAGCAGAGATTCCGTCCCGGCATCCGCATCTCCGAGCAGGACATTGCCGCCTATTACAACGACACCCTGCTGCCGCAGTACGCGCCGGGCGAGCCGGTTCCGCCGCTCAGCCAGGTGGCTCCTCGCATCGAAGAGATTCTGCTGCAGCAGCAGGTGAATGCGCTCTTCGACGACTGGCTTGCCAACCTGCGCAAAGAGGGCGACGTGGAGGTTCTTGACCCCTCGCTTGCCGCGGCAGCCGGGGGGACGGCGGGAGGGGGGAGCGAATGAGCGCGCGCAAAAATCCGCCGACGGGGGCGCCGCGGCCTGTGCGCCGCGAATGGAGCCGCCTGCGCCGCTTTTGCCTCCTCCATCTCCCCCTTTCCATCGCCGGCCTGGTGATTCTGGCTGTGTTCGCGGCGATCGGCGCCTATTTCTACATGAGCTCGGCCGGATTCGAGAATCTTGTCCGCGGCCGGCTGGTGTCCCGGATCGAGCGCCTGACCGGCGGACGGGTGGAGATGGCTTCGTTTCACTGGCGCCTGCTCCATCTCGAGGCGGACATAAGCGGCCTGGTGATTCACGGGCTCGAAGCGCCGGGCGAGGCGCCCTACGCCCGCGTCGACCGCATGCGCGTGGATCTGAGTGTGCTCGGCTTTTTGAGCCCGCGCATTCTGCTCAACGATCTCGAGATCGCGCGGCCGCAGATTCACCTGATCGTCTATGCCGATGGGCACACCAACCAGCCGCACCCCCTCAGGCCGCGCAGCCTGGGCGAACCTGCGCTCGACCGGCTCTTCGATCTCCGCGCCGGGCGCGTCAGCGTGGAGCAGGGCCTGCTCGACCTGGACAACCGCGCCGCCTCGTTCGACTTTCAGAACCGCTATGCGCCGCTCGACTTCAGCGCCAGCGACGTGGCCCTGGCGCTGGGTTACGTTGCGCCGCAGAGCGGAGCGCCGGAGAGTTTTCACCTCGAGGCCGGCGCGCGCGACCTTCGCCTGACGCGCACCTTGCCGCGAAACCAGCCGGCGCAGGTGCATGCGCTGCTGCGCGCCACGATGGATTTCACGCGCCATGCCGCGTATCTGCGCAGCCTGGAACTCACGGCGCACGGCCCCGGCGGGGATGATCGCACCCTGCGCGTGACCGGCTCGCTCCAGGATTTCTCGCGGCCCGCCTGGCAAGGGAAAATTGCCGGCGACTTCGACATGCGCCTGCTCGACGCCATCACCGGCTATCCCAACGCGCCGGAAGGCCTGGCGCACTTCGATCTCGACGCTGCCGGTGCCGCGGGCGAGTTCCGCATCGATGGACCGGTGCACGTGACCGGCGGCGCCTATATCGGCACCGGCGTCTATGAGCGCGGCATCGCGCTCGATGCGCGCGTGCACGCCGACGCCAACCGGCTGCTTATCTCGTCCGTTGTAGCCCGGCTGCACCAGGGCGGGAGCATCGAAGGCACGGTCGACCTGGCGCACTGGCTGCCGCAGGTTCCCGGGGTCGCGATTTTGCAGGCGCCCGCACAGCGTGCGGCGGCGCGATCTCCGGGCCGTCCCGCCGCTCCCGTGGGCACGGCCGCGAACCCGGCCGCTCTGACCATTCCCGTGGACGGCAAGGTGACGGCCGACTTCAAAAACGTCTCTCTCGACACCCTGCTCGACATGGTGAGCGAACCGCCGTTTCAGCGGCTGGGCCTCGCGTCGCTGGTAAACGGAACCGCAAGCGCCGCCTGGGTTAAGGGCGATGCGAATACGGTTGCGGTGAGGGCCAAACTCGATCTTGCCCCGTTCGCATCCGCCCCTCAGGCACAGGAGGCTCCGGCCAGCGGCACCATCGACGCCACCTACACGCAGCGCAATGGCTCCGTGGACGTGCGCCGGCTCGAGCTGCATTTGCCGGAAAGCGCTTTGGCCGCGCACGGCCAGCTGGGAGCCTATCCGCTGACCGCGCCCACCGCGCTCAGCGTCGATTTCCATAGCCGCAGCTTCGGCGAGTTCGACACCGTTCTGCGGGCGCTGGGGCTGCGCCGGAATGGGCGCATCGGCGCCGCGGCGCTGCCGGTGTCTCTGGCGGGCCAGGCCGATTTCACCGGGATGTGGGAGGGGTCATTGGTCCGCCCGCGCCTCGACGGAGAGCTCAAGGGAACCGGCCTGGTTTTCGAAATGCCGGCGGCCAACGGCGCATCGGGCGCTCCGCGCTTCGTCCATCTCGATTCGCTCCAGGCCGACGGCAGCTATGCTTCCGCACGCATCGCCGTGCTGCATGCGCTCGCCGTTCGCGGCTCGATGCGCATCGCCTTCGGCGGCACGCTGGACGCAGCCGGCGGCGCCGAGCCCGGCTTCAATGCCGATTCCATGATGCACCTCCGCGCGGAAGCTGCGAACGTCGGCATGGATGACGTGCAGCCGTTGCTCGCGCGCACGCTTCCGGTCACCGGCACGCTGAACGCGCAATTTCAGGCCGACGGCAGGGCGCGCGCGCTCGAGGGCTCGGGCTGGGTGGAGCTTGAAAACGGGAGCGTCTACGGCGAGCCGGTGACGCACCTGCGCGCCCAGGGGGCCCTGGCCGATCGCGTGTGGAAGATCTCCGCGGCCACGCTGGCCGCGCCGGCAGGGAATGCGAGCGGTTCCGGGAGCTACGATGCGCGCGCCGGCCGCTTCGCCTTCAACGCGACCATCCCCGGCTTCGACATCGCCCGCGTGGAATGGCTGCAGCGCAACAACCTGGACATTGCGGGCAGCCTGAACGGCACGCTCTCCGGATCGGGCACCCTGGATGATCCGCATGTCGAGAGTCATACGGAAATCACCTCGCTGGCGCTCGGGGGCGAAAAACTCGGCAACGCTTTTCTCGATGTGCACACCGCGGGCCAATCGCTCGAATATGCCCTGTCCACACACTTTCAGGGCGCGGAGCTCTCCATGCAGGGCCAGACGGCGATGATCGGCGATTACGCTACCCAGGCGCAGCTCGACTTCTCCCGCTTCGACATCGGCGCCATTCTCCGGCTGGCCCACATCGCATCCATCAACGGCGAGTCTGCGCTGGCCGGCACCGTAACCGTAGCCGGTCCGCTGCGCCGGCCGGATCAGCTTCACGGCGAGGCCCGGATCGAGGAGCTGGCCGTCACGCTGGCCGGCGTGCATCTCGAGAGCGAAGGCCGGGTCCACGCCACGCTTGCGGATGGGCGCATTCATCTCGATCCATTTCACATCACCGGCGAAAACACGGATCTGCGGGCGCAGGGCAGTCTCGATCTCGAGGGTGCGCACATGCTCGACCTCGCCGCCAGCGGCTCGGTCAATTTCAAGCTCGCGGAAACTCTCGATCCGGACCTCACCGCGAGCGGAACCTCGGTCTTCCAGGTGGAAGCGCACGGCCCGCTCAAAGATCCGGCGCTGCGCGGGCGCATCGATTTCGAGAACGGCTCGCTCTCGCTTGAAGATCTTCCCAACGGGCTGAGCCAGCTGCACGGCACGCTCGAGTTCAACCAGAACCGGCTCGACGTGGTCTCGCTCACGGCCATGAGCGGCGGCGGCCAGCTCAGCGTGGGCGGCTCGCTCAGCTACCAGCACGGCATCTTTGCCAATCTCACCGTTACCGGCAAGGGCATCCGCATCCGCTACCCGCAGGGAGTGAGCTCGCTGGCCGACGCCACGCTGCGTCTCGAGGGCGGGCAGACCAATCTGCTGCTCTCCGGCAACGTGCTCATCACGCGCTTCAGCGCCAGCCCCGACCTCGACATCGCCGCGCTCGCGGCGCAGGCCGGCTCAGTGCGCCCGGTCACGGCGCCGGACGCGCCCTCGAACCACGTCCGCCTCGACGTGCACATCGTCTCCTCGCCGCAGTTGAACTTCCAGAACGCCTTCGCCAAGCTCGCCGGCGACGTGGACCTGCGCCTGCGGGGCACCCTGGCCACACCGTCTCTGCTGGGCAGCGTCTCCGTCACGCAAGGGAGCGCCGTCATCGCCGGAACCCGTTATGAACTGCAGCGGGGCGACATCGACTTCACCAATCCGGTGCGCCTCGAGCCGGTCATCGATCTCACCGCCACAGCCCACGTCGAGGACTACGACATCACCCTCGGTTTGCACGGGGCGCCGGACAAGATGGCCGTCACCTATCGCAGCGATCCGCCCCTGCCCGAGGCCGACGTGGTTGCCCTGCTCGCCCTCGGCCACACCGAGAGCCAGCAGCGCCTGTACACGCAGCAGCAGGAGCAGGCCATCAACAATCCCTCCACCGACGCCCTGCTCGGCGGCGCGCTTAACGCGACGGTGAGCAGCCGCATTCAGAAGCTTTTCGGCGCCGGCTCGGTGAAGATCGACCCCAATTATCTGGGCGCCCTCGGCAACTCCACCTCCCGCATCACGGTGCAGGAAGAGATCGGCCGCAACGTCACCCTGACCTACGCCACCGACGTGAACACCACCGGACAGCAGTTGCTCCAGGCCGAAGTGGCCATCAACCGCCACGTCTCTCTGGTCGTGGCTCGCGACGAGTCCGGGGTTTTCTCCATGGTGATCAAGGCGACGCACCGCTACCGCTGAGGCCAGGCTCGGCCTGTTTTTAGGCCAGCCCGGATTTGCCTCTGAGAGCTGCACCTCCCGAGCGCAACCTGCGCCGCATTTCCGTGTCTATACCGGTGTCCGGCGAGCCCCCGTGGGCGCCGGCAAGGCTTTTTCAAAGCGAGGAGAAACGGCATGAAAGACGCAAAGAAATTGAGGATTCTTACCTTGGTTGCATCGCTTGCCGGAGCTCTCCTGTGCCTTCCCCAGGTGTCGCTGGCATCTGGGTCCGAGGCCGGAAGCTCCGCTGCGGCTGCGCAGCCGGCCGGCGACGGCTCTGCTTCCAGCGGGGCCGCGGCCCGCCTGGACAAAAAACAGTTCAACAACGTCAAAGTGACGGTGGCGAACGGCCAAGCCACGCTCACCGGCACCGTGAGTCTGTATCAGGACAAGACCGACGCTGCGAAACGGGTGTCGAAGGCCAAGGGCATCACCGCCGTCAACAACCAGATCCAGGTGGCGGGCGCGAGCGTTCCGGACGCTGCACTGCAGCAGAAGCTCGGCGCCAAGCTCACCTATGACCGCGTGGGTTACGGCAACCTGTTTAACGCCATCTCGCTCAAGGTGACGAATGGCGTGGCCACGCTGGGCGGTTACGCACTCGACCCGGTCAGCAAGAACTCCGCGCTGACCCTGGCGGCAACCACGCCGGGAGTCAAGAATGTGGTCGACCGGATCCAGGTCGATCCCATCTCCCCCATGGATAACCGCATTCGCATCGCCGTCGCGCGGGCCGTCTACGGCTTCCCGTCTTTGAACCGCTACGCCATCGATCCCGCCGCGCCCATCCGCATTGCCGTGCAGAACGGCAACGTAGAGCTGTTCGGGATGGTCGATAGCGCGGCCGACAGAAACGTCGCCTTCCTGCGCGCCAACGCAGTGCCGGGCATCTTCAGCGTGAAGAATTATCTTGAGGTCGCCAACCCGCCGGAAGAGATGCAGTAACGCGCCTCTTCGGCAAGGGAACTCCGGCCCCGAGGGCGAGCGCTCCCGGGGCCGGCGAGTTTCAGGCAGGTTTTCCTCGGCTCTGAGGACACACCCTCGCGCACGGCCGTTCCAGTTCTAGAATGTTGAGGCATGAGCACAATTCCCGGCCCGGTTGTCCCTTCCCAGCCGCCCGAGAAACGTGGACTCTCTTGGGTCTTCGCCGGGCCGGGAGGTCTTCGCGCCGGCTGGTCGATCGCGCTGGCCTACGGCCTCTTTTACCTGTTCCGGTTGTTTGTCGGCACCGTCTTCGTTGCCGCCAGCCTGGTGAACGAACGCAGCGGGCTTACCGCCGGCTCGGCGGCTCTGGTCGAGCTGGTTCCGTTCCTGGGCATGATCGGCGCGGGAGTCCTCATCGCTGCGCTCGAGCAGCGGCGAATCTTCGACTACAATCTCTCCGGACGGCGGCCTTTGTCCCATTTTTTCCTGGGGCTGGCCGCGGGATTCGCGGCGCTTTCGGCGCTGGTGGGCGCGCTGCGCCTGGGGGGATGGATGCGCTTCGGTCCGACTACGCCCGGCGCTTCCGATGCGCTTCGCCTGGCCGCCCTCTGGGCCTGCGCTTTTTTTCTGGTGGGCTGTGTCGAGGAGGGTCTTTTCCGCGGGTATCTCCAGTTTACGCTCACCCGCGGCCTGAACTTCTGGTGGGCGCTCGGGGCGGAGATCGTCCTCTGTCTTTATGCGTTCGGCAATGCGCGCAGTGAAGCGCCGGGCGTGTACCTCGCCGCGCTGCTGGGCTTGATTCCTTGCTTTGCTCTCCACCGTAGAGCGGCCGCACGCAGTGCGTTCTGGCAGGCTGCCTGGGTCTCGTCTACGCTCTTCGGGCTCATCCACACGGTCAACCAGGGCGAGAACTGGATTGGCATCTTTGCCGCCGCCGGCATCGGCTTTGTCTTCTGCGCGAGCGTGCGCGTCACCGGATCGGCGTGGTGGGCGATCGGCTGCCACGCCGCGTGGGACTGGAGCGAAACTTATTTCTACGGCGCTGCCAACAGCGGTATTCCCGCGCAAGGCCACTTGCTGAGCGCAGGCCCGGTGGGCAATCCCCTGCTGAGCGGCGGCGCCGACGGACCCGAAGGCAGCGTGCTGGTGCTCGGCGCCATCCTGCTGCTGCTGCTCATGGTTCTCTTCGCCCGGCGAAGACCGGCCCGGCCCTTGAGCCGCGAGGCGGCGGCCGACTGAGAGATCCATGCGCCTGTGGCTCAACAAATCCGCCGAGGTTTCGCTGCGCGAGCAGTTGATGACGCAGATCGTGCTCGCCATTCTCAGCCGCGAGATGCTGCC
>JASHUF010000041.1 GCA_030040175.1 Acidobacteriaceae bacterium | reverse complement strand
AGCCTCGGCGGTGACTTCATGGGGCACGTTGGCCAGCACCGCGCTCAGGCCCAGCACATCGCCGGGCGAGGCAATCTTCAGGATCATGGTTTTGCCGTCGCGCGAAGTGGAGGAAATCTTGACCTGGCCGAAGCAGATCACAAAAACATTGCGCGCCGCGTCGCCCTCGGAAAACAGCGTGGCGCCGCGCGCATGGTTCATCATGATGCCGATCCGGTCGTAGTCCGCAAGCGCCTCAGGCGTGAGGTTGCAGAACATGCGCAGGTGCCGATGTTCGCAGTTGAGGCAATCCTCGGGGGCGTGATGGGGATGGAAGCCGGCCATAGCTATACCGCGACGACTAATCGCAGTATAGCCCGGCCGCAATTGGCGACTGTGATCTGCATCACAGGGTTCGCGCGCGCCTCCGCCGGACGCGCGGCTGCCGTCCTTGCGCGGAATCCTGCCTCAGTGAACCTAGCCGCAACTCAATTTGCGCGGCTCGAGCGCCGCCGGTCACGCTTCTACGGGCTGCATTGCCGGCGGAACGCACAATACCGGCACGCGCGAACTCGCGAGCAGGGCAAAGGCGGTCCCATGCGGCCCCGGGGTCTCGCTCGCGCGCTTCACGCCCACCACCAGGATGCTGGGATGAAACTGCGCGATGGCAGCGGCGATCGCGTCCGCGGGAGCGCCGTCCTTTACCACGCAACGCACCGACACCGTGCCGCCGGGCTCAATGCCGAACTCCTCGCGCGTGGTGGCGCAGGGGTTCAGAAAGGCTGAAGCTTCCGCCGCAGTGCGCGCATGCAGGACCACAAGCGTCCGGTCGAAGGTCTCCGCTAAAGAATACGCAGCGGCCGCGGCCTCTTGAGCGGCTTCGTTTTTCTCCATGGCCAGCAGCACCGGGCCGCCGGGAACAGGGCGATAGGGTCCTGCATTCCAGTCGGCAGCCACCGCAAGCACCGGGCACGGCGCCAGGCGCACAAGCTGTTCGGCAAGGGAGCCCACCAGCAGCGGGCCTACGCCATCCATGCCGCGTGTGCCAATCACAATCAGTCCGGCCCGATACTGCCGCGCCACATCCACCAGCATCTGCGCCACGGCTCCCTGGCGAATCTCCGAGTGGCTGGGAATGGCCTCTTCGAGCAGCCTGCAGGCAATCTTGTCCAGGGCGTTGCGGGCATCCTCGTTCATCTTGCGCAGCACGCGGCCGGGAACGCCGTCCACGGTGGCATATTCCATCGGGTCCAGCGAGTGCGCCAGCACGATGCGCGCGCCGTAAGCGCCCGCCAGCTTGCGCGCATACTCGAGCGCCGCTTCCTGCTCGCCCTCCGGATTCGTGGCCACGACGATTGTTTTCAAACCCTCCTTGAAGCTCATCTCCGCCTCCTTCTCCGCCCTTCATGCGGCCGGCCGCAGCAGCATGCAAGGGAATTGCCTGCCGGGATTTGAGTTTGCGCTGCGACAAAAGGCAACGGCAGTGATCCGTTTCACTCCATTTTGTGATTTAAATCACAACGAGAACCGGCCAGGGACGCGGTTGAGCGCGCAGAAAGGCACAAGCGCGCACAAAAAACTGTGGCCTCCATCCGGGTCAGCTTGCGCATCGCCGGAGGGAGGCCGCTTCCAGTGAGATTCCGTTCTCAGTCAGATCGTCCTGCGGTTTCTCAGAACACCGCGTCGGGATGATCGCTGACGGTTTGGGCCACGATCTCCGGCGCCGTCACGGCCGGATCCATCAGGCCGTTGTCGGATTCGAAGATCCAGCCGTTGACGGAGACGGTATCGTTGACTGCCAGGCCGGAGAAGTCGTCGGTGGCGAATCCCTGGTAGGTGGTCTGCGAAGTCGTCTCGGTTTGGATCGGGAGAAGAGCAACCCAGGCGGGGCAAACATTGAAGCAATTGGGATAGGTGGGGATCTGCAGTGCAAAGGCAGGCGAGCTCACAGAGGTGATGGTGCCGGTGACCTGGCTGGGCTCCAATTGCACCGTGTTTGTGGTAAAGGAGACCGATGGAGGCGGACCCCAGCCGCCCGAGATACTGGGGCTGCTCGGTCCCTGGAGAGTGCTTGACACGACATTGACCTGCAGCTCCTGGCCGACAGCAAGGTTCGTCACGCCCGAAAAGACGAATCCGGAGGGGATGGTGAAGCTTTGCGCATCCACTGAGAAAGTGGCCCCGCTGGCGAAGGTAACTGTGGCTATGCCGCCCAACGGCAACGCCGTGCTGGCAGACGGATTGGCGTGCAAGAGCAGTTTGACCGCTGTCGCCGTGAAGCCGATCACGGTTCCCTCCACAGTCTGCTCCGTGGCGGCCTGCACGTAAGTAACCTGGCTGGCTTCAAGGATTCCGCCGCTCTCGACACCAGAGATTTGCACCTGCACCACCTGGCCTTGCGCCAGGCAGCCGATACCTGCCGTGGTGCAGGCGCTCGTGGGAAAATCGTTGAATGTCGTGCTGCTGCTGGTCTCAATGGTGAAGGTTCTGCCCCAATGGGACTGCAACGTGAACTCATTCTGGCTGGCGTTCACGCTCTCCACCGTCCCGTTCAGGAATCCGAACCGCGGGCTGGGCGCGGGCATCGAAGGCAACTCACCCACCGTGATGCCGTTGGTCACGCCCAGATTCACGGAGAGATCGGACTGGATGATCGTGTTCAGGTGGAAGTCGACGAGGAATCCGAGCGGCGAATTCGCGGAGACGGTCACGGGAAAAGGAGCCGAAGTGATGTTCACCGTGGCGGAGTTGTCGTCGATGGTGGGCGTGAGCTGGCAGACGCTGCCCACGGCGCAGGTGCTGGCGATCGAGGAATCGGAGGCGTTGAAGATCACGAGCAGCGGGCTGGCGAACGTCAGGCTCAGCCCGGTGTAACTGCCGGGCGACACGCTGGCCGTGCTCAGGAAGGCCGACAGCGCCTGCAATTGTGTCACGTCGATCTGGATCGGCGTGTTGCCGCTGAGAAGCGAAACCGCCGAGCCCGACGACGGCGTGAGCGACGCAGCCGTCAGGCTCACCTGGAAGAACAGTACCTGAACGCCCGCGGGTGGATCGTCGGTCATGGAGAGAGAAACAGGCACCGAATCGCCGGAGGGCGATGTTGGATTAGTGGAAGTCAGGTTCGACATGCCGCACCCGGTAAGGAGGGAAAAAGCTGCGGCCGCGGCAAAGGGGAGGGAAAGCGATTTTCGCATGCAAGGCCACCTTTCGCAGTATGAGCGTGATCGCCTGGGGGGACCCGTGTTCGGGTTCGAAACAACCACGCGTCTATCGGGAGGAGCGGAAAAGGCATTTTGCCGGGACGCTTACTCAATTGGCCAAGGCTTTTTGCTGGGCACACAGACCCCGCGGGGGAGCAAGTATCCGGCAAACACCTCCCTCGGTTTCTAAATTTGATTGTAATGACGAATTTAATCCGGAATCGTTGAGCCCGGCCTTGGAAATTCAATACGCCAGTAATCGAACTGCTGCTTCTATACACGCCCAGCCCCGATGCGCTAATCTTTCCCGTTATGAAATTTAGAGGGATAACCCTTTCTCCGACCGCTTCCTTCTTCGTTTTTTCGCCCCTTCTTCTGCTCTGGCTGGCGTGCGCAGCGAGCCTGGCCCGCATTGCCCAGGCACAGGCCCCCGCCCCCGATTCGCCCGCGATCGAAGAGCAGGCGCACGCGATGCTTGCCCAACTCACACTGGAGCAGAAGATCGAGCTGCTGGGCGGGGTCGACAGCATGTACACCCGCCCCATGCCCGGCATCGGCCTGCCGCGCTTCAAGATGTCCGACGCCTCCGTCGGCGTGCGCTCCTGGGGACCGACAACGGCCTACGCCGGCGGCGTGGCGCTGGCCGCCACCTGGGACCCCGACTTTGCCCGCGGCCTGGGCGAGAGCCTGGGACGGGACGCGCGCGCCCGCAATGTGAATTTTCTCCTCGGTCCCGGCGTGAACCTTGCGCGCTCGCCGGTCGCCGGCCGGAACTTCGAATATCTTTCCGAAGACCCGTTTCTGAATTCCGCTCTGGTCGTTCCTTTCGTGCAGGGCGTTGAGTCGCAGGGCGTGATCGCCACGGTGAAGCATTACGCCCTCAACAACCAGGAATTCAATCGCCACAACGCCAGCGCCGACGTGGATGAGCGCACCCTGCGCGAGTTGTATCTCCCTGCGTTCGAGGCTGCCATTACCAAGGGCCACGCGGACGCGGTGATGAACTCCTACAACCTGGTCAACGGCGTCCACTCCACGCAGAACGAATTCCTGAATGTGAAGGTGCTCAAAGGCGAGTGGGGATTCCAGGGAATTCTGATGTCCGACTGGGACGCGACCTACGATGGCGTGGCTGCGGCCAACAACGGGCTGGACCTGGAGATGCCCAGCCCGAAGTTCATGAACGCGAAGAATCTGCTGCCCGCGGTCCAAAGCGGACAGGTGAAGGAGTCCGCCATCGACGACAAGATTCTGCGTCTGCTGCGCACGGAGTTGCGCTACGGCTTCACCACGCGGCCGCAGTTTGACCCCGCCGACTCCACGTATTCGGTGGCCGATCGCGCGGTTGTGCTCCAGGGCGCCCTCGAGAGCATCACGCTGCTCAAGAACGAAGGCAATCTCCTGCCGCTCGATCCCGCGAAGATTAAAACCATCGCCATCATCGGTCCGGATGCGTGGCCGGCGGTTCCCGGCGGCGGCGGATCGTCGCAGGCCACGGCCTTCGATCCGGTCAGTTTTGTCACCGGGATCGCCAATCTTCTCGGCTCCGGCGTGCACGTGCTCTATAGCCGTGGCCTGCCGCAGATGAACGACGTCTTCCGCAACACGCACTGGGAGGGCGAGGTGCAGGTGCAGACCTTTCCCAGCGTCGACTTCTCCGGCACGCCGGAAACCGGAGCCCGGCTCAACGTGGCCGACTGGAAGCCAAACCAATGGGAGCCGGCGGATCTGACTCCGCGCAGCGTCCGCTATCAGGCGACGTACACCGCATCCAACGCGGGCAAGTACCTGTTGCTGGCCGCGGCCGCGGGCGAGGATTCCTTCAAGATCCTTGTCGACGGCAAACAGGTTCTCGATCAAGTGCACGCCGAGGGCCAGGTGCCCAAGTTCGCCTCGCTCGATCTCGCCGCCGGGCAAACCGTCAATGTGCAGGCCGATTATCTGCCCCACGCTGCGGGCTCGCGCTTCGGCTTTGGCCTTGCCTATGAGCCTGACCTGGTGATGGCTGAGGCCAAGCAGTTCGCTGCTCTCGCTGACGTCGCCGTTGTGGCTGCGGGGTTCGACCCAGCCAGCGAAGGCGAAGGCCACGATCGCACGTTTACGTTGCCGTGGGGCCAGGACTCGCTGATTGAAACCATCGCCGCCGCGAATCCGCACACCATTGTGACCCTCACCGGCGGAGGCGGCATGGGCACCGAGCGCTGGCTCGCGCAGGTACCCGTTCTGCTCGACGACTACTATCCCGGCCAGGAAGGCGGCACCGCGCTGGCCGAAATTCTCTTCGGCAAATACGACCCCGAAGGTAAGCTGCCGGTCAGCTTCGACCGAAACTGGGAAGACAATCCCTCCTATCCCTGGTACCACGGGGCGCCCGGCGCCGATACGGTTCTCCATACGACAGGCGAGAATGGACGGCCTCTCGATTACACCATCGAGCACATCAAGTACGGCGACAAGCTGATGGTCGGCTACCGCTATTGGACCACCACGGGCAAGCATCCGCTCTTTCCCTTCGGCTTCGGCCTGAGCTATACGACCTTCAGTTTTTCCCATCTGCAGGCGCCGGCGACGGCCGAAACCGGCTCGACCGTTCCCATCAGCTTCGACGTCACCAACACCGGCAGCACGGATGGAGCCGAAGTGGCGCAACTCTATATCTCCGATCCATCCGCCAAAGTGGACCGGCCGGAACGTGAGCTCAAGGGATTCGAGAAGGTCCGTCTGGCTCCGGGCGAAACCAAGCACGTCACGCTCGAGCTCGATGCGCACGCGTTCAGCTATTGGGATGAGGCCGCGCACAAGTGGACCATCGATCCCGGCAAATTTGTCATTCGCGTGGGCGATTCGAGCGAGAATACGCCGCTCGATGCGGATCTCGTGCTTGAGTAATGGAGGCTTTTGCCGCGCGCGCCGGCCGGCCCTTATGATTCTTGCATGAAGCGGGTCCTGCTTTCCTGGAGCAGCGGCAAAGACAGCGCATGGACGTTGCACGCGCTGCGCCGCGATCCTTCGATCGAGCTTTGCGGCCTGTTGACTACATTGAATGCAGAGTTCGATCGCGTGGCCATGCACGGCGTGCGCCGCTCGGTGCTCGAAGCGCAGGCCGCGGCCGCAGGGCTCCCGTTGTGGATCGTCCCGCTGCCCTGGCCGTGCTCCAACGAAATTTACGAGCAGCGCATGGCCGCCGTCTGCCGGCGCGCCGTGGACGAGCGCATCGAAGCCGTGGCCTTCGGCGATCTCTTCCTCGAAGACGTCCGCGCCTATCGCGAAAAGAATCTCGCGCCCACCGGCCTCGAACCGCTCTTTCCCCTGTGGATGATCCCCACGGACCAGCTCGCGCGCGAGATGATTGCCGGCGGCCTGCGCGCGCGCATCTCCTGCGTAGACACGCAGAAACTGCCCGCGAGTTTTGCCGGCCGCGAGTTCGACGAAGAGCTGCTCAACGATTTTCCGCCCGGCATCGATCCCTGCGCCGAGCGCGGCGAGTTTCACACCTGCGTCTACGCCGGACCCATGTTCTCCGCGCCGCTGCCCATCGTTACCGGCGAAATCGTCACCCGCGACCGCTTCGTCTTCGCCGATCTCCTCTGTTCAGAGCCGGCATTCTCGATGTCATCCTGAGGAGGTCGCCGCGACCGACGAAGGACCTGCAGTTGTCCCTTGCAAGCAGTCCCATCGGCCTCTCTCGCTCTAGCCTCGCAGCCCACGCAGCGCCGGGTACACCTTTGTCCACTGCGCGTAGCCGGCCGTGTACGCGGCCCGGTCGGCCGGGTCGGGCGCAATGCGCTGCGCCACTTCGATGGCCTGCGCGCAGGCCTCGTCCAGATTCTTCCAGTGGCCTGCGCCCACGCCCGCCATCAGCGCGCAGCCAAACGCGCCGCCCTCCTCGGCCGTCAACACCTCCACGGTGTGCCCGTAAACGCCCGCCTGAATCTTCCGCCACAAGACGCCGCGCGCGCCGCCCCCGCCCAGCCGGATGCCGGTCACGGGAATCCCAAGCTCCCGGAACAGCGCAAACGTGTCCTCGAGCGAGTAGGCCACGCCCTCAAGCACGGCGCGCACAAAATGCGCTGCCGTGTGCTCCACGCCGATGCGCACAAAGCCCGCGCGCACCTCCGGATCGAGATGCGGCGTGCGCTCGCCCAGCAGATACGGCGCCCACTCCAGGCCCTCGCTTCCAGCAGGCACTTTGGCCGCGGCCTCGCTCAGCGCATCGTAGCTCTGGCCGGGGAAGAATGTCGCCCGCAGCCAGTTCAAGCTCAGGCCCGCACCCTGCGTCACGCCCATCACGTGCCAGCGCCCCGGCACCGCATGGCAGAAGGTGTGCATCCGCCCTTTGGGATCCTTG
>JASHUF010000403.1 GCA_030040175.1 Acidobacteriaceae bacterium | reverse complement strand
CCATGCGTGACGAATTGCAGGCATAGCAGTACAGGCCGGTGGTTCGTGAATGCGGCGCCAGCCTCGAAGCGGGGGTTGGGGTCCCGTTCAGCAATTTTCTCTTGCATAAAGATATATCTTGCGATATAGTGTTAGCTATATTTTGGACAAGGAGGTCCAAACCGATGTTTGCAAGAGGTTTTGAATACGAGGGTCATGGCGGATGCTGCAGCAGCCGGCGGCATGAGAGAAGGCAGGAGTGTTGCGATCCGCAGGGGTGCTGCAATCCGCGAGAGAGGTCAGAGCGGCGGTTCGGGTGGGCGCGCGAAGGCGGGTTCGAGATGCCGGGCGGCTTTGGCGGGCCAGGATTTGGCCGAGGCTTTGGCCGGGGGTTCGGGCGTGGCTGGGGTCACGGCCGCGAGCGGCTGTTTGACGCCGGCGACATCAAGCTGGTGATCCTGAAGCTGCTCTCCGAGCAGCCGAGCTATGGCTACCAGCTCATCAAGACGATGGAAGAGCGGCTGGGCGGCGGCTACACGCCGAGCGCCGGCGTGGTGTATCCCACGCTCACGCTGCTCGAAGAAGAGGGCCTGGCCACGGCCGCAGAGACCGAGGGCAAGAAGGTGTACAGCGTGACCGCGCAGGGCCAGGAGTATTTGCTGGCCAATGCAGCGCGCGTGGAGCAGTTGTTTGAGCGCCTCGAGGAGGCGGGCAGCGGCTTCCGGCGCGGGCGCTCGCCGGAGCTGATGAAGGCGTTTATGGACCTGCGCGGCGCGGTTATGGCGAAGGTGCTGCGCCGGAACGCAACGCCGGAGCAGATCCAGAAGATGGCCGAGGCGATCCACGCCGCGGCCAAGGCGATCGATGAGATGTGAGGCGGCCGAAAGGCGGCCGGCTCTCAGCTTCGAGCCTCTAGCCTCCAGCGGAGGGCGTCGGGCTTATCTTGCCGAAGAATCGCAGCAAAGGGTTACTGCATTTGCAGTCGATTTTTACTGCGATCAACGTGCCGGGCCAAGGGGTTCAGGCGGCGATGACGGCGATACGGGCCGTGCGGGTGCGAGGCTTGGACTTGACGACGATCTCCACGTCGTGGCCGAGCGCGGTGAGGAAGCGCAGGAGGCGCTCGACCGAAAAGCCGTCGAGGTTGTAATGCAGCAGGGCAGAAACCTTGGGCTGATTGATGGCGAGTGCCTGCGCCACTTGCGCCTGTGTGAGCCTGCGGCGCGCGACGATCCGGTTGATGGCGGCGCAAAGCCGGGTTTTGGTATCGAGCTCTTCGGCGTCGAGAAGGCCCAGGTCAGCGAAGACGTTGCCGCTGCTCGGGATGATGCATTCTCTCGTCTTCTTAGCCATATCGCTCCTCGTGGCCATGATTATCCCACTTTTGGGATATTTCGTCGAGGGGAGTCAGTGGTTGCTGGCATCAGGCTAGCACGAGGAGCAGTCGCGGAGGGGGATGGCGAGGCGAGTAGCTTGAGAGTCTTGCTATCCCAGGTCCCAGAATCGGGACCGGGAGCACCGGGTCCCGATTCTCGGGCGCAGTCCATTCTCATGGTGCTGGGGTGTTCGGCTGCTTCAGAATTCTCTTAATGATCTCCATTTCGTGCTCTTTGCCTTCGTCGTCGAGGACGTAAAGCTTGCGTTTATCGACCGCGAATTTCACCTTTTCATTGACAGCTACGTCCGCAGCCTTCGACCAGCGCCATCTAATGTGTTCCTGCGCGAGATAGACATATTGGTCGCCTTCAATCTCGAAATTCTGGTAGACGCGATAGACCGCGGTTTCGGATGAAGTAGTGCTGCCGTTGAAGCTTCCGTTGTCGTTGACCGAGCCGTTCGTGTTCGCGTCTCCAATTGTTCCAGCGAAATAGCGGGAGCGCGAGGAATCGCGAAGGATTCCGGTCTGCCAGTCGCGCTGTTTGTCCTTTGCAGCCGCAGTTAGGGAAGTCGAGAGGGCACAGGCGAGCAGAAGCGCGACTATTCCAGTGGATTTCATACGGCGCGGGGGAGTGGAAAGATTATCTCACGGTTTTTGTTATTAGCTCGTGGGATTTCTGCGCGACTTGCTTATTCCGGGGCGACGAAAGATGGGTTAAGCATTCATTGCTCCCGCCCTAACAAAGCCAAGACAGAGCGCCCGGCTAAGATGCGGCGCCCGCCCGCCGCTTATTTCCGGCAAGGGCCCGTCGGGACGGGTCGGGCACTTGCCATAGCCCGGCGATCGTGTCAGTCTGTGGCTCATGGGGGTGGAATTTGGAATGCAGACCCGACAGCAGTGCCGTTCACCGCACCAGGTGACGAGCGAACTCGAGGCCTTCGAGGACCAGGAAGAAGGGTTCGGTTCTGAGCGCGTGGTCATTAGGGTTGGGGATATCATCTTTGCCGATCCGGAATGCTGGCGAAATTGCGTTCGCGACGGAGAGGAGATAGTTCGCTTCACATGGGGAGGGATCGGCCAAATTTGGTTCTACGCGAACCGGACGGTCTTCTTGAATTCGACGAAGCGCCTCGTCGCCGCCAGCTGAATCCAAAATGAGCTGCAGTTGGGGCCTGCTCGTGCTGCGAACGGAACGAGCAAGCGGAATATTCCTGCCCAAATGCGCTCACTCTTCCTCTTCCTCGACGGGCCGTTTCGCGTTGGCGAGGATTTTGTCGGCGACGAGTTGGGGCACGATGTCGTAGTGGTCCACTTCCATGCGGTAGCTGCCCTTGCC
>JASHUF010000402.1 GCA_030040175.1 Acidobacteriaceae bacterium | reverse complement strand
AGCAGAATCTTGTACATGAACTGGTGGGGGAAGAAGCGCTCGCCGGCCTTGTCGGCCTTCACCCACTCCGCCAGTACCTCGTTCTCAATGCGCCGCATGGCCTCCATCTCGGGGATGCAGGTGTCGGTGACGCGGTTCATGTGGCGCGCGAGCAGTGCGGCCTCGTCGGCGGGCGTCAGGTCGCGGTAGTGCGGGACGCGCTCATAAAAATTGTGGGCGACCAGGTTGAAGACGTCTTCTTCAAGATTAGCGCCCGTGCAGCAAATGCCGTGAATCTTGTCCTGGCGGATCATTTCGGCGAGCGAGAGCCCCAGCTCCGCGGTGCTCATGGCGCCGGCGATGGTCACGAACATCCTGCCGCCTGCGGCGAGCAGCTTCTTGTAGCCCTCGGCCGCATCCACCAGCGCGGCGGCGTTGAAATGACGGTAGTGATGCTTGATGAAAGAAGAAATGGAAGACATGATGGCTTGCAGAAAACTCCAATTTCTAAGCTAGCACACAGATGCATGCAGGCGCGTGAAGCGAGAAGCGCGGCGAAAAGCGCGCCAATGCAGCGAAGCCGCCGGAAGAGATTCCCGTTGGCTGCGTTCGGGCGGAGAGGTTTCGTGAAGCGAAGCGCTCAAAGGCGAAAGGTGGTGCCGGCGGTGACGCGCAGATTGTTATAGGTCCCGCTGTTGCGATAGACGCCTGGAGGAAGTGGATTTCCATTGCGCGCAGCCGCGCGGTTTCTTCGTTGTCCTACCCAGTCATCTGCGCGATGGGGATCAGGCCGGCGACCGGCAGTTTGCCTCTCATGCTGGATTTGCCCGCTGAGTCCGGTGACACGCGCCGCTTGTCTACACCCGCCACTCGTCCGCCCGCCAGCTCTTGATGCGCTGCTTGATCTGCTTGCGGTTCAGGTTGTGTTCGAGCGCCTGCTTCGCGAGTTCCACCGCTTCGTCGTCTGCGGCAAAGCGCAAGCCGATCAGCTGGTCCTCGGTGAGCCGGTAAATCTGCGCGCGCCACTCCGCAGGCGCGAGCGCCTGCAGGCGGAGCCGTTCCTCGAGGCGGATCACGCGATCCTGCACCTTTAACGAGTAGAGACGCAGCTTGAACGTGGCCACGATGGCTGCCACAGAAAGCACCACCCACCACGCCGAGTGCCAGTGCGGATGGCGAATCAGGGCGACGACGGCGCAAATCAAGTTCGCCAAAACAACCGGAGCGAGGAAGAAGTGGAAGAGCGGGTCGAAACGCGCGTGATTCCTGAGGCTTTGCGGTTCTTTTTTGCTCATTGCATCGTCTTGGCCTGGGTCGGGCCGCAGAGGGTTTCCGCCGCCACCTGCGTGGCCCCGGTGCCGGAAACGGCACCGGGAACCCGCACGCCCGCAACTCCGGAATTTTGCACGGTCACACCCGTCAGCGTCAAGGCCGACAGCGACTCCGGCCCCAGGACATCGGGATGCTTGGGGATCAGATGGTATTCACCGCGCACCACGTAGTCCACCAGCAGGGCGCCGGTCACGTAGGGATTCAGAATTGTAATCGGGATCGCATAAATGGTGGTCACAAACGACTCGTCGATGCTCTTGTTGGCGTGGCTCAGCCGCCGGTAGCCGGGCACCTGGGGGATCTCAAAGACCTGGAGGCCGAGGTCAGGATGCTTGCGCCCATAGCGCACCAGCTTGTACGTGATCTGCTTGGGCGTGGTCATGCCGGCATCGGGAAAAATGCTGCGGCGAAACGCATGCGGAAAGTAAGAGTTGAGAATCACGCGCGCAAAGTCGGCGCAGTTGGAAAACAGCAGATCGAACTGGGTGCGATTCTTGCTGTCATTGAGCCGCGCAATCAGCGCGTCGTCTTGCTCGGGCGTGGTGTTGAAGCGGAAGGCGAAGATGCGCCGTTCATAAGCCGCGCCCACGAGCTGCGTCCATCCGCCGCGGACCAGGTTGCCGGGGGGAACCTCCGGCCCCGGCAGGTTCATCAGATGCTTCTCGTGGTAAAGGCTGCGCAACTGGTCGACCATCTGCCGGTTCACGTGCGCGGGAACATCGGCGGGATGGTCGACGGCGTAGAGATAAGGCACCAGGGGAATCGCCACCCAGTCGTAGCCTTCGATGCCCTGATAGCGGGCGATGACTACGCCCATCTCGCCCGGCGCGCAGCGGCGCAGCTTCACCGGCGTCTCCGCGCAGATGCGGTTGAAATAAATTGCGTTGTGGCCGGTGGGATTGAGGGCTCCGAAAAAGCCGTAGGGCTCTTCCATCAGGAGGGCCGCCTGGGCGCGCGCGCGAGCGCCGCCGACCGCAGCCAAGATCACGAGAGCAAATGCTGTTCTGCGTACAATGCGCATGGCAGGCACCTTTCCCCCGGAATCAGATGCTCCCCCTCTCCTTCAGTATGCCCCAGACGAGGTAAACGAGCGATAAATGAAGAGGTGCTCTATGGAAAATGCCGGAAAATGCAAGACGTTCGACTGCCCGGGGCGAAGATTTCCCTCGGTTTGAACCCGATTCGCGCGGAATTGTCGCGTTCCTCCGCCTTTGCGGCTCGATTTGCCGTGTGCATAAGCCGCTCGAATTCGAGGCGGCGCGACGGAACTCCGGGCCGGCAAAAGACGCCGGCACGCCGGTTCTGCTAGCGTTATCAGGTTATTCTTGGCGAAGATACGCTTCCATTGTTGCAGTTTTCAATGAGGTTTGCGATGCGTCTGCGCGCAGCACTATCGCCGTTGCTTATCTTGGTTCCGGCGGCGCCGGTTCCGGCTGCCCAGATTCCCCCCGCTGGGTCGCGGGCGCGGACGGAAAATTCGCTCCCGCCACGGCGAAGATCGAGGGCGCGACCGTGGTGGCTTCGAGTCCCGATGCCGCCGAGCCCCGCTTCGTGCGCTACGGCTGGGCCAACAGTCCCGGCTGCAACCTTTTCAACAGCGCCGGCCTGCCCGCCTCGCCGTTCACCGCGGTTGGAAATTGACTGCGCGGAGATGCGCCGGGTTTTCGGTGGGCCCTCAGGTGAACGCAACGATGTTTGCGGGACTGAAGTGGCTGTGTGAAAACCTGAAGGGCGGATCGGGGCTCGATTCCGTCGCCCCTCCGGGGCTTGTGATTCTTCTTGCTCTGCTCCCAGGACTGCCCCTTCCCCCTCGACTTCGCTCGGGGTCAGGGTTGTCCCGGGCTATTCTCCGGCATCCCTACGGGATGCGTTCCCTGGCACCGCGGTCCGATGCCCTAGAATGCTGCGGGGGGTTTCTCCGTGAAGATGCCTGCTTTGAAAATGTCTTCTGTTTTCCCCGCATTTCTCTTTTTCGTGCTGGCCGCGCCGGCTATCGCGAAAGCGCAGCAAGGCGACCCCTTTGACAAAGCCGCAGCGCTTTTGCCGGCCGATGCGCAGACCATCGTCAACCGGCTGGGCAGTCTGCACCAGCTGCCCGACGGCGCGTGGAAGATGCACAGCGGCGATCTGGCCCACGGCGAAGACCCCAACCTGGATGACAGCAGCTGGGATGCGATTCCGGTGAACACCAAGGCCGCGACCGGCGCGGTGTGGTTTCGCCAGACGTATCAGGTGCCGGACTCACTGAACGGTTACGACCTCACCGGCGCGCGCATCTGGTTCCAGTTTCACGCCGCGGCCAACGGCCCGCTGCCTGAAATTCTTTACTTCAACGGCCGCCGCGTGGCCATGGGCGACGACCTGGAGCCGATCGTGCTCTTCGACAATGCCCGGCCGGGCGACAAGGCAGTCGTGGCCGTAAAGCTGCTCGAGACCGTGGATCAGAAGATTTTCGGCGGGGCCACGCTGAGGATCGATTTTCCTGAGAACCGGCCCAATCCCGAGGACCTGCGCGAAGAGCTGCTCTCAGCCGCGCTGCTGCTGCCCTCGCTTGCGCCGGGCGACACATCAAAGGAGGACACGCTGGAGACGGCCATCCACGATGTGGACGTAAGCGCTCTCGATGCGCGCGACCAGGGAAGGTTCGATTCCAGCCTGATTGCCGCCGAGGCGCAGCTCGAGGCGCTCAAGCCGCTCATCTCGCAGGCCACCTTTCACGAGGTGGGCAATTCGCACATCGATGCGGCGTGGCTTTGGCCATGGACCGAAACCGTGGATGTGGTGAAGCGCACCTTCGGCACGGCTCTGCAACTGATGAACGAGTACCCGGGTTATACCTATACGCAATCGGCCGCGGCCTACAACGACTGGCTCAAGCAGAAGTATCCGGAGATGAACGCCCAGATCAAGCAGCGCATCAAGGAGGGCCGCTGGGAGGTGGTGGGGGGCATGTGGGTCGAGCCCGATCTGAACATGCCCGACGGCGAATCGCTGGTGCGGCAGTTGCTGGTGGGCAAGCGCTGGTATCTCCAGAACTACGGCGTCGATGTCCGCATCGGCTGGAATCCCGATTCCTTCGGCTACAACTGGCAGCTTCCCCAGATCTACAAGAAGAGCGGCGTGGACTACTTCGTGACGCAGAAGATGTCGTGGAACGACACCAACAAGCTGCCCTTCAAGCTCTTCTGGTGGGAGTCGCCGGATGGCTCCAAGGTGCTTACCTATTTTCCTCACGATTACGGGAACACCACGCTCAACCCGGTGCGCCTCGCTGACGATCTGGCCGTGGCCCGGGAGCGCTCGCCCGGCCTGCTCGATCTGATGGACCTTTACGGCGTCGGCGATCACGGCGGCGGGCCCACGCGCGCCATGCTCGACGAAGGCTTCCGCCGCGTCGAGCTCAACCATGTGAATCCGCGCTACGAGTTCGGCACCGCGCAGTCCTGGTTCTCCACTGTCGAAACGCAGGTAGCGCCCGACAGCCCCACGTGGAATTACCAGTCGATCGCCAAAGGCTACAAGCCGCCCGATGCGGTCGCCGGAAAAATCTCCATCCCCACCTGGGACTCAGAGCTTTACTTCGAGTACCACCGCGGCGTCTTTACCACGCAGGCCAACCACAAGCACAACATGCGCACTGCGGAAGAAGAGGTGCTCGACGCGGAGAAGTGGTCCTCGATCGCGTGGGCCCTGCCCGCGCAGGAACCGTTCACGTACCCCGGTACTGAATTGACTGAAGATTGGAAGAAAGTGCTCTTCAACCAGTTCCACGACCTGGCCGCGGGCTCCGGAATCGGCGTCATCTACAAGGACGCACAGAAGGACTACGACGTGGTCCGCTGGTCGACCAATGAGATCAGCGGCGACGCGCTCAAGACCATCGCGGAGCAGGTGAACACCAGGGGCGAGGGCGTTCCCGTGCTGGTGATGAATCCGCTCGGGTGGGAGCGCTCGGGCGATGTGAGCGTGACCCTGCAGTTGCCTGAGCCGGCGGGCGCCGTGGACATCGTCGATTCTGCCGGCGGCGTCACCGAGCCTGAAGACGCCTCGATCGACCCGAAGACCGGCGTGGCCCATCTCACCTTTCACGTCAGCAGCGTGCCCGCGCTGGGCTATAAGTTGATCCGCGTGGTAGCCAG
>JASHUF010000401.1 GCA_030040175.1 Acidobacteriaceae bacterium | reverse complement strand
ACGAGATCGCCGCGCGCATCCAGGAGCTCGTTCCCGCGGCGCGCGTAGCCGTGGGCCACGGACAGATGAGCGAGAACGAGCTGGAAAAGGTGATGCTGGCCTTCATGCGCCACGAGTTCGACGTGCTCGTGGCTACCACGATCATTGAGAATGGACTCGACATCCCGCTGGCCAACACCATCTTCATCAACCGCGCCGACCGCCACGGCCTGAGCGAGCTCTACCAGTTGCGCGGGCGCGTGGGCCGGTCGAATCGCAGGGCCTATGCGTATCTGCTCATCCCGCGCGAGAACGAGCTGACGGAGGTTGCGCGCCGGCGGCTGGCGGCGCTCAAGGAGTTTTCCGACCTGGGCGCGGGCTTCAAGATCGCCGCGCTCGATCTGGAGCTGCGCGGCGCCGGCAACATGCTGGGCGGCGAGCAGAGCGGGCACATCGAGGCCGTGGGCTTCGAGCTCTACACCACCATGCTCGAGGCCGCGGTGAAGGAGCTCAAGGGCGAAGGGGGCGAGGAGCGCGCCGCGACGCAGCTCAATCTCGGCATTGCGCTGCGCATCGATGAAAGCTACGTAGCCGAGGAAAACCAGCGCCTGCGCCTCTACAAGAAAATTGCCGGCGCGCCAACGCCTGCCGCGGTCAGCGAGATTCGCGCCGAGATGGAAGACCGCTACGGGACGCTGCCGGATGCGACGGTCTACCTGCTCGAAGCCGCGTTGCTGCGCCTGGAGTGCGAGCGCCTGGGCGTGGCGCAGATCGACCGCAAGCGCGGCGAGCTGCAGTTGCGGTTCGCGGAAACTGCGGCTGCCCAATCAACACTTGACCCGCAGCAGCTCATGCGCCTCGTCGCCCGCCACGCCAAGCGCGGCGCGCAGTTCACGCCGCAGGGCGTGCTCAAGTATCCGCTGCAGGCCTCGCGTCCCGATGAAGTCTTGCTGGAGATCCACGATCTGCTGGAAGGTCTCGCTGCCGCACCGGTGAATGCCTGAAGTGCGCGCCCGGATTCTCAGCATCCAAACAAGATGAAATGAGGGAGGTGGAATGAGCCAACGAGTTCGCAAAGCGGTCTTTCCTGCCGCGGGGTTGGGCACGCGCTTTTTGCCGGCCACAAAGGTCATACCCAAAGAGATGCTGGCGCTGGTGGACAAGCCCATCCTGCAATACGGCGTGGAAGAGGCCATCGCGTCGGGCATCGAGCACATCATTTTGGTTACAGGGCGCGGCAAGGGCGCCATGGAAGACCACTTCGATATCAGCTACGAGCTGGACGCGACGCTCGAAAAGAAAGGCAAGAAGGAGCTGCTCGCGCTCTCGCGCGGCGTTTCGTCCATGGCGCGCATCAGCTCCGTGCGGCAAAAAGAGCCGCTGGGCCTGGGCCATGCCGTACTCTGCGCGAAAGACCTGGTCGGCGACGAACCCTTTGCCGTGATCCTGCCCGACGACGTAATCGACGCCGACCCTCCGTGCCTGAAGCAGATGATTGATGTTTTCGCTGAGAAGGGCGGCTCGGTGCTGGCCACGCAGACCGTCGAGGGCCCGGCGATCAGCGCCTACGGCGTGTTGGCCGGCTCGCCGGACAAGAAGAATCCGCGCATAACCAACTGCACCGGCATGGTGGAGAAGCCGAGGTTCGAAGAGGCGCCTTCAACGCAGGCCATCATCGGCCGCTATATTCTCACGCCACGCGTCTTCGAGCTGCTCGCGCACACACAACCCGGCGCCGTGGGCGAAATTCAGCTCACCGACGGCATCAAGGCGCTGCTCAAGGAGGAAAAAGTTTTCGGCTACACGTTCGAGGGCAGGCGCTTCGACGCCGGCGACAAGTTCGGCATGCTGCAGGCAACAGTCGAGTTCGCGCTCAAGCGGCCGGAGTTCGGCGAGAAATTTCGGGCATATCTGAAGGAGATTGTGTAGCGAGTTCGCAAGTCAGCGAGTCGGCAAGTCAGCCCGGCATCACGTCAAGGTTATTCGAGCACGCCCAGGCACAAGCCCGCTGGCTCGCTAACTCGCCGACTTGCTGCTGCACGCTCTCCACTTGATGTTGCACCCGATCGAGGGGCGCTGCTCCTGGGGCGCGGGCTTGTCGGCCAGCACCGCGTCGATGGCCGCGCGCAGATCCTGTCCGGTGACGGGCACGCCGTTGCCGGGACGGCTGGCGTCGTACTGGCCGCGGTAGACGAGCCTCAATCCTCTATCGAAGAGAAAGAAGTCCGGCGTGCAGGCGGCTGTGTAGGCGTGAGCCACGGCCTGCGATTCGTCGTAGAGATAGGGAAACGCAAAGCCATTGGCTTTCGCCTGCGCCTTCAGTCCCTCCGGTTTGTCGGCGGGATAATTTTCCGCGTCGTTGGCGCTGATGGCGACCATCGCCACTGGCTTGCGCGCGTAGTCCGCGCCCAGGGCGCCCAGCGACTTCTCCACGTGCTTCACGAAGGGGCAATGCGCGCAGATGAACATCACCAGCAGTGCGTCCTTGCCGCGGAAATCGTCGCGGCGCACCGTCTTGCCCGATACGACGTCGGTAAGAGCAAAATCGGGAGCCGTCGTTTCCAGCTCCAGCATGGTCGATTCTGTCAACGCCATAAATCCGTCTCCTCGTTTCCAACTCTTCGCCGAAAGGCAACCGCAGATCCTTCGACTCCGATCGACCGCTCCGCGGACGATCTTCGCTCAGGATGACAGCCGAGAACCAACTGCAGCGGTTGGCAACTTCGCTGACTCGCTGACTTGCTGGCTCGCTAAAACAACCCCACTTGCCTTCCCGGCGTCGCAATCCCGAAGTGCTCGTAGGCCAGGCGCGTGGCCACGCGGCCGCGCGGCGTGCGGTCGAGAAAGCCGATCTGGATGAGGAACGGCTCGTACACTTCTTCGAGCGCGTCCTCCTCTTCGGCCAGCGTGGCCGCCAGCGTGCCCAGCCCCACCGGCCCACCGTCATATTTTTGGATGATCGTCAGCAGCAAGCGGCGATCGATCTCGTCGAATCCGTGCGCGTCGACTTCCAGGAGTTGCAGCGCGGCGTTGGCCGTCGAGCGGTCGATCGCGCCCGAGCCGCGCACCTGCGCATAATCGCGAACGCGCCGGAGCAGCCGGTTGGCAATGCGCGGGGTGCCGCGGGAGCGGAGCGCGATCTCCGCGGCGCCGTCGCGGTCGACGGGAATTTCGAGCACCTCGGCCGAGCGCTCCACGATCACGCGCAGCTCTTCTTCGGTATAGAAGTCGAGCCGCAGCAGAATGCCGAAGCGCGAGCGCAAGGGCGACGAAAGCAATCCGGGGCGCGTGGTCGCGCCGACGAAAGTGAACGGACGAATCTCCATCACGTGGGTACGCGCCGCCGGCCCCTGGCCGATGATGATGTCGAGCTTATAGTCCTCGAGCGCAGTGTAGAGCTTCTCCTCGAGCACCGGCTGCAGACGGTGAATCTCGTCGAGGAACAGTACCTGGCGCTCGCGCAGGTTGGTGAGAATCGCGGTCAGGTCGCCCTGGATCTGCAGTGCCGGCCCCGAGGTCTGCTGGAAGCCCACATCGAGCTCGTTGGCAATGATGGTGGCCAGCGTGGTCTTGCCCAGCCCGGGGGGGCCAAAGAGCAGAACGTGGTCGAGCGCCTCGCCGCGCGACCGGGCCGCTTCGAGCGCAATGGCCAGCTGCTCCTTGGCTTTCGATTGGCCGATGAATTCGCCCAGCCGGCGCGGCCGCAGCTTGAGCTCAAAGCCCTGTTCCTCGTCGGCGCGCACGGCGCTCACCAGCCGTTCCGGCGTGTTGTCGCGCATGGTGGCCATGCTTACGAAGAGAGTGTAGCGTTTGGGGGCGCGAGCAGGCAAAAATGGCGGTGAAAATTCAGCTTGCGGGGGAACCTGCCCGGTCGCCGGCACGGCTTCGTCGCCGGCACGCACCCATCTTTATGTCTCTTTATGCGCATTCATGAGGAATTTGGCGGTGTTCATGCTTTCCTCATTTCAACTCTCCTACTTTGAAAGGAACCCAAATCGGATTCACGCCGGAGGCGAAGCGCGCCGCTTTACCCTCAAGCCCTCCGGAGGTGAAGGGAACGCTCGTAAGAACCGGCCACACCGCGGCTAAACCGGCAACTCTGCTTGTTGAATCGCTGACCAAAGAAATGCTGCGAAACAGCAGACAGGAGATGTGTACCCAAATGCACGCGGCGCACCACGAGGCGCGGGCAAAAAAAATTCGCAATGAAAGCGAGAGGCTCTATGAAGGAATCACGCTCGAGAATTGCGCCCGCCGCGGCAGGCGCCTGTCTTGCTCTTCTGTCTCTTTCCGGATTCGCGCAGCAGAGCCCGTCCTCCGGAAACGGGGGGTTGCTATTCACCTCACGGCTGGACTCGCCCGCCGCAGCCAATGCCGCTTCCGGCGCGGCCGCCTCGGGTCCGGTCGCACCGAATTCGGCCGCGGCTGAGGCCGACACGCATCCGGCGGCAGCGCCCGTGGCCTCCACGCAGGCCGGGGCCGAACCGATCTCGAACGCCGAGCTGATGAAAGACATGCTGGAGATGAAGGGCGAGATCGAGGAGTTGAGAGCCGAGCTGAAGGCGCGCGATGCCGCAGACACAGCGTCAGCCGATGCGATCAAGGCCTACGAGCACGATGCGGCAGCGCTGCGCGCGGCCGTCAGCGCCATGTCTCCTTCGGCCGCGGCCTCCACTTCCGCGTCTGCGGCTGCTCCCGCTGCCTCGGCTCCTGCGGCGGCTCCGGCGCAGGATACGGCCGCCGCCGCTCCGGCGGCGCCTCCGCCGGTCGATCACGTGACGCCCTTTGCCGATTACTACTGGGGCTGGCTCAACGGCAACCCCCGCACCATCGATTGCCCGCTCTGCTCGAAATACTTCACGCCCGAAATCCGCGTCGACGTGAACTACAACCTCGACTTCAATCACCCCAAGGACGACACCATCAGCGGATCGAGCGAGGTCTTCCGCTCGCAGGAGATTCAGCTCGAGCAGCTCGGCATCGGCGGCGATCTGCTCATCGACCACGTACACGCCCGCCTGATGACGCAGTTCGGCGAGTACTCCGTCACCACCCCGCGCAACGACGCCAGCGTCACCCGCGGCCAGTGGAATCTCGACGACGCCTATCGCTATCTGGCCGAGGCTTACGGCGGCTACCACTGGGACAAGATGCACGGCATCAATCTCGACGCCGGCATCTTCATGTCGTATATCGGGCTGTTCAGCTACTACAACTTCGACAACTGGGCCTATCAGCCTTCGTTCGTCTCCTCGAACACACCCTGGTTCTTCAACGGCGTGCGCGGCCAGTTCTTCCTCACCCAGCACCTCAAGATCGAGCCCTGGTTCATCAACGGCTGGCAATCGTATGCGCGCTTCGGCGGCAAGCCTGGCCTGGGCGGCCAGATCAAGTACACGCCCACGGGCAACATCAACATCATCTCCAACAACTACGGCATGGGCGAAGACGACTTCGGCATCGAGGGCCGCACCCGCTTCCACACCGATAACAGCTTCGAGCTGAAATACTACGACCAGCCCGGCAACCGGCTGGACAAGATGGCCTTCTCGGTCACCGCGGACGCCGGCTGCGAAGAGGGCGCCGGCGTGGCCTGCATGGGAACGGCGGGAAACAAGATTTACATTCCGGCAACTTCAACAACGCCTGCCACCCCCTACTATAAGCAGGCCTTCCTGGGCTGGATGGGCTACGACCGCGTCTGGTTCAACAAGGACCGCTACGCGGTCACCGTGGGCGGCGGCCAGATCAACAATCCCGGCCGGTACCTCGTCCTGCTGCCGCCCATCAACGGAGCGACCGCGGTGACCGGGAGCGCTTACTTCCCCGAAGATCCCGGACAGCCATTCAAGGGCGACGACGCGACCTTCACTTACGACTTCATGCCGCGCCAGTTCATTACCTACCGCGTCGAGTACGGCTACCGCCACTCGAACGTGCCGTACTGGGCCGGCCGCGGCGGGTCTACGCCTCCCGGCGGCGCAACCAATGCATCCATCGGCAGCCCCTCCGACTTCACCTGCACCAACGGGACTTCGTCCTATGACTCGGGCATGGGTTACACGGATTTTCCGGGCATGAGTTATGCTGCGCAGTACGCGTACAACCTCAAGCTTGCACAAGCCGTGTGCGCGGCTCCGCCGCCCGGTTCGCCGCTCGCGGTTGCCAGTTACGGTGCCGGACCCTTGACGCTCTGGCAGCCGGACATGCGCCGGGACGAGCAGAAGATTATCTTTGCCATTCTGGTTAAATGGTGAGGCGCTTCCGGCCGGATGAGCGGGCAAACGAGCCTGCCCATCCGGCCTCTTGCGACCGGGGCAAAAAACCGGCGCCGCGCAGCCGGCAAGACCCCCTCTTTTTGCGCGGCCATTTTCATTCCGGTACAAGGGGCTGCCGCGAGGGAATTTCCCTTCTCCAAAGCCCATTATGGGCATGCAGCCCAAGCACTTCCGCCCGCCTGTACCCAAACTTATAACCTTTGAGATACCTCACTCAAAATGGTCATTGACGCTCTATTAGGCCTCCAGTAGCATGGCGCTAAATCAGAGCATTTTTCGGAAAAAATCGTAAGGCCAATGCACCAAAGTGCTGAAGATGGAGCGCTCCTGAGCGGGCTCCGCACGTCATAATTGGATTACGGATTCCGAAAAAGCCTTAGGCGCGCCAAGTTTTCGGGTCAAGTCGCTCGGCAGAGTTACGCTTGAGGACCGCTGCCCGGGCATAAAGTTCATCTGCCGCATGGCGTGGAAACCCCTGCGGCGCGGTATTGCGGTTCGACCCATCGCAGGTCAGGGAACAGGCCGGGCCGGATGGAACCGCTATCCTGCCCGCAATTTCCCTTGGATTTACGGCTGGAAAATTTGCCAGCCGGGCGGATTCGCCAGGAGACTCCTATGCGTTATCGTCCCCCCGTGGGCGCATTCCTGTTGCTCGGCATGCTGCTGCCGCTCACCAGTTGCGTGAACTCCCCCTCCCTGACTTCCATCACCATCAGCCCCACCTCCATGAACTTCGGCGGGGCCGGTCTCACGGCGCAGTTGACGGCGACGGGTTATTACAGCCATCCCGGCCACCCCGCGGAGACCAAGGACATCACCGATCAGGTGAGCTGGGCCAGCTCTGCCAGCGAGTGCGTGACCGTGAGCACCACCGGCCTGATCACCTCGGGCAACATCGCCTGCAGCAACATCCTCATTACCGCCAGCGCACAGGGCTTTCCCGGGCTTATCTCCGCCAACATGACCGTCGACGTCACCCAGCCCACGACGGGAGGAACCGGACCCTCGGGCGCCGGCGACGTGACCACCATCACCATCATTCCGGGCTCGCAGAGTGTCCCCGTTGTCGGCGATACGGCGCAGTTTCTGGCCATCGGCACCACCACTTCCGGCGTGACCGTGAACCTCGACGGCCTGGTCTCCTGGACTTCGAGCAGCCCGCAGATTGCCACCATCGGCGCAACCACCGGCCTGGCCACGGCGGTGGGCCAGGGAACGACGACGATCACCGCGCTTTATACCAATACCGACGGAGTGACCGCTACGGGCAGCGCGTCGTTTACGGTGGTGGCGGGCGTCGCGGAGCCGTTCACCTCCATCTCCATCATTCCCGGCTCGCAGTCAGTATCGGCTTCAGGGCAGAGCGCCAACTTCATTGCTCTGGCCACCGCGGGATCGACAGGCCTGACAGAGGACGTGACCAACGCCGCTGACGTGGTCTGGAGCTCCACCATTTCCACCATTGCCACGGTCACCAGCGGCCTGGCCGCCGGAAACGGAGTGGTGACCGGGGTGAGTGTGGGCTCGAGCACAATCACGGCCCAGTTGACCAATCCCGACGGCAGTGTGCTCACGGCCCAGGCGACGGTTACGGTTACGGCAACGGCCGCTCCCGAACCGCTTCTTTCTCTTTCCATTATTCCCACTTCGATCACCGTCGGAAACCTGCAGGACACGGGAAACTTCCTTGCGGTGGGCACATTCTCGACAGCCCCGTACGTAAGAGACCTGACGAACTCGGTCACCTGGCTCTCCTCGGCGCCTGAGGTGTTCCCGGTGATCACCGCCAGCGACTCCAGCGCCAATCCGGGTGCTCCGGCAGGGACGGTGACGGCCTTCGGTGCCGGCAGCGCCACCATCATTGCGGAAGCCACGGATACCACGACGGGCTCGATCCAGACGGCAACGGCCACCTTCACCTGCCCCGAGCCGACCAATCCGATTCAGCCGGGCGAATGCTATGAGGGGTCGCAGGCCACCGGGCTTCTGGCCACGGTCACGGTCTATAACGAAGGCGATAACACCACTGACTGGGAGGTGACCGCGCCTTCGGCCACGGGCACGCCCGACGTGATTCATTGCGGGCCGGGCTGGACCGCGAATGGAGGCGCCGGCGGCTCGGTCTGCGTGGCCACCTATCCCATCGATACCCTAACGCCCTCCGGCAATCCGGGCGTGGTCCTGACGGCGCAAGGCGGAGCCTTCGGCGGCTGGTCCTATAACTGCGCGCCCAGCGACATTAACGGCAACCTTCTGAACCCCCCGAGCTTTACCGCAGCCGGGCCCAACTACTGTGTTGTGTCTCTCACCATTACGGTCCTGGACGCGTTAACCGGCCAAGACGTCACCGTCACCGGCGTCGACCAGACCGTGGGCGGCATCTTCAACTAACGCTCAAAACTCGCGCTCCAACCATGCAGGCCGCTCTTGGGAGCGGTCTGCGTGTTTCTGCGCCCGGAATCTCCATGGCAGTCCCTGGCCGGCGAACGGCTCTTCCTCGCGCTGCCCGTTCCCGCCCATTAAACTGGTAAGGCCCGCTTTCGCGCGATGACCCACCGGTTTCAAACCCTTCGCCGCTTTCGCTTCAATCGTCCGCAGCGCATCGCCGCCGCCCTGCTGGCGATCTTTCTCCTGCAGGGTTTCTGGATCACCGCTCACCAGTGGCTCACAGACCGCGACTACGAGTACGCACGCTGCGGCCGCGAGACCTGGGAGAGGCCCTCGGCACTGGCCGGCTACTACACCACCTGCGGCAACATTCACGATGGCATCCTCGCCTACCGGCTCGCGGGCCTTCCCCTCACGCTCAACCTGCTGGCCGAGCGCGCACTCGATCACTTTCGCAAACCGGAAAACAGGGTGGTTGCCACAGGGTATTCCGGCAATGAGTTGAGCCTCTGGGAACTGCGCCACCAGATGACCCACATCCTGCTCCTGCTGCGCCTGCCCTTTCTCTTCGCCGGCTGCGTGCTGGGCGGCTGCATCTGGTGGGTTACGCGCCGGCTCTACGGCAACCATGGCGGCTACACCGCGCTCGCGCTCTATTGCTTCTGCCCCGCCGTTCTCAAGGCTTGCGTCTCGCCCAATCCCGAGGTGCTGGCCGCGCTCGGCGTCTACGGCGGCATTTACACCTCGATCGGCGTGGCCCACGCCATGCAGGGGCCGGTTGCCAAATGGCGGCCGCGCCTTCTCCTGCTTACTGTGCTTTTCGGCGTGGCCGCGGCGGCGCACATCGCCGCGCTGCCGGTCACGGCGCTGCTCGGCCTGGTACTCATGCTCTGGCTGGCGGAAGGGCGCCGCAGCCAGGCGCTGCCCGCGGTGCTGGCCGCCACGCTGGGCGCGCTCGTTCTCGTCTTCCTCTGCTACGGCTTTTCGCCCGACGCGTTCAGCTACGTCT
>JASHUF010000400.1 GCA_030040175.1 Acidobacteriaceae bacterium | reverse complement strand
CTCGGTGCACGTGGGCGACGGCCCTGCGGCCATGGCGTTTTCCGCGGCCGGCCATCTGCTGTTTGTTGTCGATGCGCGCTCCGGCGATGTGGCCGTGGTGCGCGTCAACTCCGAATCGCTGTTCACCATGCTGCCCGCCGGACGCGATCCGGATGCCATCGCGGTGAAGGCGTTCCGCGCGCAGTAACGAAGTCGCTCTCGCGGCGGGCGCAGCTAACTCGCTGGCTTGCTGACTCGCTGACTCGCTTTTTCGCCCCACCGCGCCACGCTGAACTGCGCCCCGGCGAAGAGAATCAGCCCCGAGATATAGGCCCAGAAGAGCAATCCGACCGAGATGAAGAAGGGGCCGTAGATGGCGCCGAGATCGAGATGCGGCAGCACGACCGCGTAGATGGCGCGCGCCACAAGCCACACGATGCCGGTCACCACCGCCGTGCGCAGAACCGGACGCCACGGAACCTTGCGGTTGGGCAACAGCCAGTAAATGAAAAAGAAGAAGACGATGGACGCGATGCCGGTGGTGGTGGAGAGCCACAGGTAACTGATGCCGCGAAAGACGAAGTTATCCGTGTGGTGAAAGAAGAGCACTGCCAGAATGCTCTGCGCGCTCTCGTTGACGAAGATGCTGGCCATGGCCAGCACCACCATGAGCAACGCCAGCCCGAAAGCGATGACCTGATTGAAGAGATAGTTCCGGCTTTTGGTCACGCCCCAGGCCTGATTGAGCGCGACTTCGAGGGGCAGAAAGATGCCCGTGCAGGAGACGAGGATCATGGCCAGAGAAAAGAGCTGTGCGCCGTGGCGCTTGAGCAGGGGCAACACAGCTTCGGCAACGATGGTCCGCGCCACCCAGTCTTTGGTGGTGGTAGCCGAGGGCAGAAAATAGTTCACCATATCGTCGACCACGTTCCTCATGGCCTGCGAATGAAAGACCGAAAGCGCGAGCGTGTAAAGCAGCACCACGAAGGGGATGAAAGAGAGAATGGCGTTGGCCGCCACGCTGAAGGCGAAGGTGTGCACTTCGCTGTCGAGCAGATAAGCGATGAGCGCCGTGCCCTGCCGGCGCCAGCGATACCACTTCGATTGCGTGGCCGGCTGCGGCGGCGGAGCCCCGGCAAGCATGGTCTCGACCGGCACGTTGGGCGGGCTGCCATTCGGCACGCGAAAACCTCCCTCGCGAAGGAATAGTGCGCGGAGTTGCCGATTCAAGAATAGCCGGTGGGGACGCTCCAGGCCGCAAACCCGCGTCTACGGCATTTTCTGAGTTACTGTGTCCTTTTCATTTCCTCGTAAGGCCGCCGCTCCCTGTTGGTCGCGTCGACTCTGCCTTCCGTCTTCGGGATACAGCTACTCAGAAAATGCGTTAGGACTTGGGCAGAGGAGCAGTTCGCTCGAGCTTGCCCAGCGCCCACCGAGCCGCTGCGCGGAGGCCCGCGTCCGCGGCCGAGGTCCACTCCTCAAGGCGCCCGCGAAAGCGCTCCAGGCCGCTGTTGCCCATGGCAATGGCAACATTGCGCCGCAACCCCAGGAATCCCGCGCGGCGCACGGGTGATCCGTTGAACTGTTTCTCATACTCCGCTTCGTCCATCGCCGCCAGCCACTCGAGCGCCGGGTTCACCAGCTCCGCGCGCGGTTCAAGCTCGGGGTCCATTGCCACGAATCCGTTGCGCAGCGCCTTCTGGTTCCACGGGCACACATCCTGGCAGATGTCGCAGCCAAAGACCTGGCGTCCGACGCCTGCCGCAAGCTCCTCGTCAATCGGACCCTTGTGCTCGATGGTGAGATACGCAATGCAGCGCGTGGCGTCCATCTGGTAAGGCACGTCGAGCGCGTGCGTGGGGCAGGCCTCAATGCAGCGCGTGCACGATCCGCAGCGGTCGGGGATCAGAAGAGGGCTTCCCTCAGGGGCTAAAGCCCTTTTGTCTTTTGTCGCGTGATCGGCGCGGCTAAAGCCGCGCCCTGATACAAGACCTGTCGGCGATTCAGCCGTTCCGACGGATGCCGGAAGCGGAAGCTCATGCGCCTCCGTTGCTGACTCGCCGGCTAGTTGACTTGCCGATTCGCTGTCTTGCTGCCTCGCTCCCTGTCTTTTCGATCCCTGATCCCTGACCCCTGATCCCTGCCTTTCTGCCGGCTCGCTCACCTCAAGCGAGGTCAGCAACACCGCCAGAAACCCGAACGAGCCCAATTGCGGATGAATGAGGCAGGTGTTCTTGCCCGTCCAGCCGAGTCCCGCAGCCACGGCCAGCGAGCGCTCGACCACGGGGCCGGTGTCGACGTAAGCGCGCGAATCGAAGCTGCCGAATTCGTCGCGCAGGCGCGCGTCCAGAGCCTTCAGGCGCCTGAGCAGCACCTTGTGATAATCGCTTGGGCGGCGATTTCCATCGGCATCGCTGCGGCTCGACCAGGCGTAACGCGCAATCCACGCTGCGCCTTCAGGAGCCGGATCAGTGGAGAGCGGCCGCGCGGCGTTGTACAGCGCGAAGCAAACCAGCGCCGAGCGCGCCCACGGATAGGGAAGGCCCACGCGCGCGCGGAGCAGACGGCCGTTCTCTGCCACGCGCTCAAGGTAATGCATGGTGCCTGCACGCCCCGCGCCGACCCATTGCTCAAAACGTCTCGCATCGCGGTTTTCTTCCGCGTAGGGCAGGGGAACAAGCTCGGCCAATGAAAATCCCGCTTCGAGCGCCAGCGCACGCGCACGCTCGCGTGTGAAACTCGCGGCAGACGCGCCCGTTGCGGCGGATTCGGGAGCGGGGGTGGAACTCAAGCATGCACCTTTGCGTAAAGCTGGTTACTGTCCATTTGTGGACGCCGGAATCGAAAGCGCACAGCGAACGCCAAACAGGAGTGAACGAACAAGCACGTTTCCCCTTGTAAATCAGCATATTCCCATGCCGAAGGGTTTGGCTGGCGGCGTGCACATTCCTGATGGCAGGCAAACGAGCGCGGAGCGTGCGCTCCGCGTCGATGTTGGGAGCAGGCGTCCGGGAGGGTTTCTTATGTGCTTTGATCCGTTGAATAACCGGTCAGGGATCCAAATCGAAAGAGCCGGGATCACCGAGCTGGTGCGCGGGCAGGAGGAAAGTCTTCTGCAGCGGCTCACGCCGCTGGTGCGCAGCCGGGCGGTAATCCTCGACCTGAGCGCCGTGGAGCGTATCGATGCGGCGGGCATTGCGGCGCTGATCCGGCTCTATTGCCTGGCAACGGAAGCCGGGCGTTCCTTCGCGGTGGCGCACGTGACCGCGCACGTCGAAGAAATTCTTCATCTGGTGGGGTTGGAGCGGCTTCTCGCCCCTCGGAATGAGCAGGATGCCCCAAGCTCCAGCCTGCGGATGGAGATGAGCGCGGCCTGATGCGAATGTGCGCGGAGATCGGTGCCGCGCGTCCCAGAATGCGAATTCGCGCGGCCTCCCGGCTGCGGCGGCGCAGGAGAAACTGGGCCGAAGGCCACAGGCAATCGTATACTTGAATCGCTATTCGTAGTGCTGGCGCATTCCGATGTCTGGATGCCGCGCGCACGCTCAGTCCGGCCGCCTGGAAATACGTCGTTGAGCCTCTGTTCGCCACCTTTTCCTCATCGATCTGCCCACGCAATCCCTAGAGACGGAGGAATTTTTCCATGACGCAGGGCGTTCTGGAACCGGCGCTCGCTGACGCGGGCAAGACCGCAAGCGCAATCAAGTATGTGTATTTCTTCGGCGACGGCAAGGCCGACGGCAACGGCAAGATGAAGGACGTGCTCGGCGGCAAAGGCGCCGGCCTGGCGGAGATGACCAATGCCGGCCTGCCCGTTCCCCCCGGGTTCACCATCCAGACCGAGGCCTGCCGCGAGTACATGCGCGGGAGCCTGAGCCCGCAGATCGATATCGGGATGCTGACCGCGCTGGAGAAACTGGAAAAACTGCAGGGGCAGAAGCTGGGCGCGGGCGAGAACCCGCTGCTGGTGAGCGTGCGCTCGGGCGCCAAATTTTCCATGCCCGGCATGATGGATACCATCCTCAACCTCGGCCTCAATGACCGGGCCGTCGAAGCCCTCGCCAGGCGCAGCAACAACCCCCGTTTCGCCTACGACTCCTATCGCCGCCTCATCCAGATGTTCGGCGACGTGGTCCTCGACATTCCCAAAAAGAGCTTCGAGCACATCTTCGACGGCGTGAAGGCCCAGGAAAAAGTGAAGTTCGATTACGAGCTCACCCCCGAAGCGCTCAAAAAGATCATCGCCGCGTATAAAAAGCTGGTGAAAAAAGAGACCGGCAAAGACTTTCCCCAGGATCCGCTCGACCAGCTCACGGCCGCGCGCGACGCCGTCTTCCGCAGCTGGCAGAATGAGCGCGCCAAAACCTATCGCCGCATCAACCGCATCGATGACTGGCTGGGCACCGCGGTCAACGTGCAGGCCATGGTCTTCGGCAACCTGGGCGAGAACTCCGGAACCGGCGTGGGCTTTACGCGCAACCCGGCCACGGGCGAGCATGCCTTCTTCGGCGAATACCTGATGAACGCGCAGGGCGAAGACGTGGTCTCGGGCGTGCGTACACCGCTCTCCATCAGCGAGCTCGAGCGCGCCAACCGCAAGGTCTACCAGCAGCTCAAAGACATCACCGGCAAGATGGAAAAGCACTACCGCGACATGCAGGACTTCGAGTTCACCATCCAGGATGGCAAGCTCTACATGCTGCAGACGCGCAACGGCAAGCGCACCGGCCTGGCCGCGGTGCGCGTGGCCATCGATATGGTGAACGAGGGGCTGATCACCAGGGACGAAGCCATCTTCCGCGTGGAGCCCAACCAGCTTTATGACTTCCTGGTGCCGCGCCTGGTGGAGAAAGGCGAGAAGATCGAGGTGCTGGCCACGGGTTTGCCCGCTTCGCCGGGCGCGGCCGTGGGCCAGATCGTCTTCACCGCCGAAGAAGCGGTGAAGCATCACGCCAATGGCTCCTACAAGTCCATCATTCTTGTGCGCGGCGAGACCACGCCGGAAGATATCGCCGGCATGGAAGTGGCCGACGGCATCCTCACCTCGCGCGGCGGCATGACCTCGCACGCGGCCGTGGTCACGCGCGGCATGGGCAAGTGTTGCGTGGCCGGGGCGGGCGATTGCGTCGTGGATGAGGCAAAAAAAGAGCTGCGCGTGAAGGGCCACACTTACAAACCGGGCGACTGGATCTCCCTCGACGGCACCACCGGCCGCGTGATTGCCGGCAAATTGAAGACCCTCGACGCGCAGCCCGACGACCCCGACCTGGTCAAGTTCATGAGCTGGGCCGATCCGCTGCGCCGGCTGCGCATCCGCGCCAACGCCGACATTCCCCGTGACGCCAAACAGGCGCGCACCTTCGGCGCCGAAGGCATCGGCCTCTGCCGCACCGAGCACATGTTCTTTGCCGAAGACCGCATCGAGCACATGCGCGCCATGATTCTCGCCAGCAACGAGAAGGATCGCCGCGCCGCGCTCAAGAAGCTGCTGCCCATGCAGCGCGCCGATTTCGCGGGCCTGTTCAAGGCCATGGAGTCCTTGCCCGTCACCATCCGCCTGCTCGATCCGCCGCTGCATGAGTTCCTGCCCAAGCGCGAAGACTTACTTGTGCAGATCGCAAGACTGGAGGAGTCGAAACCCAAAAGCCCGAAATTGAGGGAGCTGCGCACGCTTCTGGCCCGCGTGGAAGAGCTGCACGAGATGAATCCCATGCTCGGCCTGCGCGGATGCCGCCTGGGCATCACTTTTCCGGAGATTACCGAGATGCAGGCGCGCGCCATTCTCGAGGCCGCGGTGCAGGTCAAGGCCAAGGGCGGCGATCCGCACGTGGAGATCATGATTCCGCTCATCGGCTCCATCGAGGAGATGCGCAACCAGACAGCCATCGTGCGCCGCATCGCCGAGGACGTCTTCGCCGAGAAGAAGGCCAAAGTCGATTACATGGTGGGCACCATGATCGAGCTACCGCGCGCGGCCTTAACTGCGGACCAGATCGCCGAGGAGGCCGAGTTCTTCTCGTTCGGCACCAACGACCTCACGCAGACGACCTTTGGAATTTCAAGGGACGACATCAACAACTTCCTGCCCGCGTATTTGAAGCTCGGCATCTTCAAGCAGGACCCCTTCGCCACGCTCGACCAGGTGGGCGTGGGGCAGCTGGTGAAGATGGCGGTCGAAAAAGGCCGCGCCACGCGGCCCGCGCTCAAAGTGGGCATC
>JASHUF010000399.1 GCA_030040175.1 Acidobacteriaceae bacterium | reverse complement strand
CCTGCTCGAAGCTCAGGCCCTCGCGATAGGGAAAGAGCATGGACTCGGAGAGCAGCAGCGGCGCGCGGGCCATGATGGGCGAGCTGTCGGAACCGGTCATCTGATCTTTCAAAATGTCCAGAACTTCGGGGTCCTTGATCAGGCTCTTGCCCATCGGTTTGAGCACGTAATCGAACATGACCGCGGTCGCCTGGCCCTCGGCTACGGCGTCGCGCGCGGTATCCATCTCGTCCTTGGCCAGATGTTCGGTATCGCCGGCCGCATCGGTGGAGACGTCGTCGGGAGTCTGGTCGTCCCACTTGTCCAGATCGCTGTGCTGATCCTGGAGCGCGTGCGTGAGCTCGTGCGCGAGGGCGGGTTTCTGCTCGTCGGCGTCCACCCAGTCGAGCAGGTTGACGGTCTTGGTTTTCGAGTCGTAAAAAGCCTCGATCTGCTCGGTGAGCAGGGAGAGCAGGAAGGGCTTGAGATTGAAGTCGTGGTCGAGCAGGCCGAACTTCTTGAGCACGATCTCGTCGCGTTGCAGGCGCTTGGCGCCCTCGTCCTCGTTGAATTTGTCCTCAAGATACTTTTCGACCGCCGTGCGGGTAATGAGCTGGCGCTTGACCGTGCTCTTGATGGGAAGGCCGGTCTCGTCGGAGGAGAACTTCATCAGCTCGTCGACCAGGGCGAAAAGCTGCTTCGCCTGCTCGGGAGTGATGTGCGAGGCGCCGGAAGCGGCGTCGCCCCGGGAATCGGACGGCGCAGTCTGTCCGGCGGCCGCTTGACCCGGCACGGCCTGACCTGGCATGGCCTGACCTGGCACGGCCTGACCCGGCGCGGTTTGACCCGGCGCGGATTGACCCGGCGCAGCCTGACCCGGCGCCGATTGCCCACCGGCCGAAGACGTCTGCGCTACCGCATACAGGGCGAGGGAGACAGCCATTGCCGCGAGCGCACCCGCCCGGCGCCATCCCGGCTTCGGCCGCAGAATCTTGTGCGGCTCGCTCATCGACTCTCTCACCCGTGCTTTCACCCGCTCTCCCCCTCGGCCCAACCCCGAGTTCCTTGGTCCCTAGCCTTTGAGTCCCTCAGCCCCGCGGTTCCGCCATTCACTACCAAGGCTATAATCAGGATGCGGTGCTGCGCCAAGTCCCGCTGCAAAAAATGCGCTCTAACGGAAATAGTTTCTCCCATGCCTGAAGTCGACCTTGCCGCCAACCTGCAGACCACCGCGCTCACCCTCATGCTTGAGTCGGGGGGGACGCCCCGCGGCCTGGTGGTGTACCGCGGCGTGCTCACCCCACGAGAGTTGGACGCGCCAGAGCTGGAAATAGCCGCTCTGGCGAGAGGGGCTGCCTTGCACGATCTGGGCTGGATGCGGCGGGTGGCCGTCCGCGGCGCTGACCGTTTTCGCTGGCTGAGCGGGATGGTGACCAATACGGTCAACGACCTGTTTCCCAACTCCGGCGCGTGGAACCTGGTGCTGAACGCCCAGGGGCGCATCCAGGGCGACCTGACCGTGTGGCGGGAGGGTGAGGAGTCGTCGCCGCAGCGCCGCAACCCCTCGCCGGAGGAGCAAAAGACCGGGGATCGTCTTGCAGGAACGCCGTTTGCAGGCGAATCCGGGCTGGAATTGGAGATTGCGGCCGACCAGTATGAGAAGCTGATGGCGCACCTCAATCACTACATCATCATGGACGATGTGGAGCTGATTCCGCTGGGCGAGGAGCAGGTGGGCGAGGCGGGATCGGAGACTGCCGTGGGGCTCACCGGTCCGCAGGCGGGCGAGGTCCTGGAACGGGTGGGACTGCCCGTGCTGGTGCATCCCATGCGGGCAACGGCGGTGGAGTGGAACGGCATCGATCTGCGTGTGGTCCGCGGCTACGGCGCGCTGGCGCCGCATTATGAATTCTTTCTGCCCTCGGCGGGATTGGCCAAGCTCTGGTCGTGCCTGCGCACGGCCGGCGCCGTGCCTACGGGCTGCGCGTCGGTTGAAAGGTTCCGCATCGCCGAAGGGATTCCGGCTTACGGCATCGACATGCTCGAAAGGGACTTGCCCCAGGAGACCTCGCAGATGCGGGCACTGCACTTCAGCAAAGGCTGCTACCTGGGCCAGGAGATCGTGGAACGCATCCGCTCGCGCGGCAACGTGCATCGCCATCTGCGGCCGCTCGAGCTCTCGGGATCTGCGCCCGCTGCAGGCACCGAGCTCAAGCTCGAAGACGGCGCAGCGGCGGGGCAGATTACGAGTGCCGCAGTGCTCGCCCTCGCCCAGGGCGGGCGCGTCTTTGCGCTGGCCATGATCCGCGCCGAGGCCGAGGAGGCCGGCAAGCCGTTTATCTACGCCGACGGGCAGAATGCTGGAACCGCCCGCATCCTGGCCGCGCCGCCGGCGCTGGCCTGATGCTTTCAGGCCGGCGCACAAGAGCTTCAGCAGCAGGCAAACGAGTTAACTGGGACAGGGAAGCCATGAGCGATACACCGAAATTCGAAGTGATCGACCGCCGCAAGCGTAAGGCGGAGGAAGAGCAGGAGACGCAGAATCCTTCGGTTCCGGCCGCGCCGGCCGCGCCAGGCGGCGGGCCCCGGTTGGTGACGAACGAGCCCCGGGGCGAGGCCGCCGCGGCGCCGGCCGCACCCGCGGAAGCCCAGGAGCCGGAAGCGGAAACCGAGGCCGATCTTCCGCCCGATTTTCCCCTAGCGCCCACGGTGGAAGAAAGCCGCGAGCAGAAGAACGCCTACGACGCCTCGGCGGAACGGATCGAGGACCTGATCCGGGCGCAGAATCCCGGCGTGGGCAAGCAGCCGCCCTTGAGTTTTGAGAGCCTGGTGCAGCAGCTCTACGTCTCCGCCATGATTCAGATGGGCGCGGGCACGCAGGAGGGCCAGCGCCCGCGCGTGGATATCCTGGGCGCGCGCAACACCATCGATCTTCTCGGCATCCTGGCAGAAAAAACCCGCGGCAATCTCACGGATGCTGAAGACCGGGCCCTGCAGGCGGTGCTCTTCGAGTGCCGCATGGCGTTCCTCGAGCTCAGCAGCATGATCAACCTGCAGGGTGTTCCCAATCCGGCTCCGCCGCCGGGCAAGCGGTGAAAGCAGGGATCAGGTTTCAGGGGTCAGGTGTCCGGGCTGGTAGGTCAGGGCTGGTAGGTCAGGGCTTTAGCCCCGACGCCAAAAGACGCCATAGATTGGACCGGGGCTTTAGAGCGGTTTCAGAGTTCGTATAGCCATTTCTCGCATCGTGCAAGGTGGCTTTTTCTTGAGGAAAAAGCCACTTAGGTTAACTGGCCTCGGATACAGTAACTCTGAATCCGCTTTAGCCCCTGGGATAATTCCGAATCCTCGCGACCACCTCGACCACAGGATCCGATGGAAGGCAAGCTGACATTTCTCGGTACGGGAACTTCGATGGGCGTGCCCTCGCTCGGCTGCATCTGCGCTGTCTGCACCTCCTCCGATGCGCATGACAAGCGTCTGCGCCCCTCCGTACTGATTACCTGGCGGGAAAACGCACCGGGTCCCGAGCGCGCGGTAGTGATCGACACCGGTCCCGACTTCCGCCAACAGGCTCTCCGCGTGGGCCTGAAGCGCGTGGACGCGGTCTTTTACACCCACGGCCACGCCGACCACGTGCTGGGCATGGACGATCTGCGCCCCTTGAGCTTCGCCGCCAGCCGCGAATCGGGCCCCATCCCGCTCTACGCTGCGCCGCAGACGATCGAAATTCTTGAAAAGATCTTCGATTACACGTTTTCGCCGGATGCGACCTACATCAACCGCGCCCGCGTGAAGCTCGAGCCGCTTAAGGATCGCAACCGCATTCATGGCGTGGATTTTGTGCGCATACCCGTGGAGCACGGCGGGCAGGCGATCGACGGCTTTCGTTTCGGCGCTGCCGCCTACCTCACTGACGTAAGCGCAATTCCCGAGGCCAGCTTTCCCCTGCTTGAGGGCGTGGAGGTACTGGTGCTTGCGGCGCTCCGCCACGCGCCCCACCCGAGCCACGCCACCGTGGAGCAGGCGCTTGCATGGGCGCGCCGCATCGGCGCCCGGCAAACGTGGTTCACGCACATCGCCCACGACCTGGGCCACCAGGAAACCAACGCCAAGCTGCCCGCAGAGGCGCAACTGGCTTACGACGGATTGAGCGTGCCGGTGACCCTATGAACGGGAGCGCGCAGTTTGCCAGCCAATCGGGCGGCGTGGCGGTCTTCCGCTCGCTCGCCGAGGTGCCTTCGGACTTCGGGCCTTCGGCCGCAGCCGTGGGCAACTTCGACGGCGTGCACCTCGGCCATTGCGAGATTCTCGCAGCCGTGGCCGCGGATGCGCGCGCAATGCGCGGCCGCGGCGTCGCTGTCACCTTCGATCCGCATCCGGAACAGGTGCTGCGGCCGGCAAACGCGCCGAAACTGCTTACGCCGACGCCCGAGCGGCTGCGGCTGCTCGCCGGAACCGGCGTCGACGCGGTCCTGGTGCTCCCCTTCGACGCTGCGCTCGCGCAGTTCACCCCGCGCGCATTCGTTGAACGCATCCTGGTGGGCGCGCTCGGCGTGCGCCGCGTCCACGAGGGAGCCAGCTTCCGTTTCGGGCATCGCGCCGCGGCAGGCGTCGAGGAGCTTGCAGCCTTCGGCGCGGAGTTGGGCTTCAGCGTGCGCGTGCACGAGGCGGTGCACGTGCGTGGCCTCGAAGTTTCAAGCTCCGCGGTGCGCGCGCTCGTTGGCGCGGGCGACATGCGCCGCGCGCGCTGGATGCTGGGGCGGCCGTTCGCGGTGCTTTCCCGGCCGGCCCACGGGCGCGGCATCGGCTCGCGCCTCGTCGTGCCCACCGTGAATCTCGCGCCCTACGATGGCCTGCTGCCGGCGCTGGGCGTCTACGTGACGCGGCTCAAGATTGGCGGCCGCGTCTTCGAATCCGTCACCAACGTGGGCAACCGGCCGACGTTCGGCGAACCGTCCTTCGCGGTCGAGACGCACATTCTGAACTTCGAGCCGACCCAGGACACGGTCTCTGAGCTCAGCCAAGACACGCCTCTCGAACTCGAGTTTCTGCTGCGCCTGCGCGGCGAGATCAAGTTCCCCACCCCCGAGGCGCTGCGCGTGCACATCATGCGCGATGTGGAGCGGGCGAAGAAGTATTTCCGCCGCGCGCAAAAATAGGCGCACCAGCGGAAAGCCTTCCATGCCGTGGAGGACGATTGGCTACAGCGGTTTCAGAGTTGCTGTATACCGAAGCCATAACCGCTGAGTCGGCGCGACCAGCAGGGAGCGGCGACCCAGCACCACAACCATCAGTTCACACCCACTCTGTTTTTGCCGTAAGCGTCTTTATTGGCGCGGAACGGAGATGCGCTGAGGTCTGTGTCCAGCCTTTGCGCCGGAAGCTAGGCGTAAGGAGGGAGCGCGGGGAGAGGAACCTTTCAGCGCCTCGACTGCAGCCCGGTCAAGCGGCGAAGCGCCTTCGTCGCCCGGGAACTGCTCATCGTCCTTGCCGGCGATGGCGGCTTTCATGAAATTGATCCACAGGGGCAGCGCGGCCACGGCGCCGGTTTCCTTGTCGCCCAGCGACTGGCGGCTGTCGTAACCCACCCATACGCCGCAGGTGACGGAGGGTGAGAAGCCCAGGAACCAGGCGTCGGTAAAGTCGCTGGTGGTGCCGGTCTTGCCGCCGAGCGCATGGTCGAGCCTGGCGGCCTGCGCGCCGGTGCCGTGCTCGGTGACGCCCTTGAGCATCGACATCATGGTGCGCGCTGTCTGCCGATCGATCACTTCCGCGACCGTGGGCTTTTCTTCCCACAGGGTAATGCCGTCGGCGTTCGACACCTTGCGAATGAGGCGCGGCGCAACGCGCACGCCGTCATTGGGAAAAACGGAGTAGGACGCGACCTGCTCCTGGAGCGTGATTTCAACTGCGCCCAGAGCGATGGGCAGATAAGGAGGGATCTCCTCGGTTACGCCAAAGCGGTGGGCCACGTCGATGACTTTGCGAATGCCCACACGCGAAGCCAGGCGCAGCGCCGGAATATTGCGCGACTCGGCGAAGGCCTCGGCGACCGTCATGGCGCCCTTGAAGTTGTTTTCGTAGTTGTGCGGGCGGTAGCTGCCGAAACTCACCGGCGTATCCATCACAATGTCCGTCGGCTTCACCCCGTCTTCAATGGCCGCGGTGTAGACATAAGGCTTGAAGCTCGAGCCCACCTGTCTTTCCGCCTGGGTGGCGCGGTTGAAGACACTGAGCTCGTAGTCGCGGCCGCCCACCATGGCCAGCAC
>JASHUF010000040.1 GCA_030040175.1 Acidobacteriaceae bacterium | reverse complement strand
CGAGTACGGCGGCGGCGATCGATTCGACGAGACGGGTGAAATCCGGGCCGTTCAGCACGGAGGGCGCGGCGACGGGTTGAGGTTGAGGTTCGACGGCCGGGCCGCAGGTGCAGACGCGCTCTTCCGCCGGCGCCAGGCGATGGTCGGGCAGGCCGTAGCGGCGCTTGATGTCGAGCACGCCTTCGACCTGCCCGCGGTTGAAGTAGGTGATGGGCGCGCCGAGCTGGCGCGCGAGCATCATGGTCCAGCAGTAGGTTTCGAGCACCTCAGCGTACCACTCGGCGCGGGTCACTGTGTCTCCCCAGCAGACGATGCCGTGGTTGGCCAGCAGCGCGGTGTTGTGGTGCTTGACGAAAGGGACCACGGTGCGCGCGAACTCGGCCGTGCCCGGCGTGGCGTAGGGTGTGATGGGCACCTTGCCCACGAAGACCTCGAACTCAGGGAGGGCGAGGTAATCGGGCACCGTGTGGGTGATGGCATGGGCGGTGGCGTGGGGCGGATGGCAGTGGAGCACAGCTTTGACTTCCGAAGAGGCCTTGTAGATTTCGAGGTGCAGGAAGATTTCGCTGGTACGGCGGCCGGCGCCCGCAAGCTGGTTGCCGTCGAGATCGACCAGGCAGATGTCCTCGGGCGTGAGGTCGTACTTGCTGAGCATGGTGGGGGTGCAAAGGACCTCGCTGGGGCCGATGCGGCAGGAGATGTTGCCGCCGTTGCCGTCGACATACTGGCGCAGCCACAGCTTGCGGCCCACGGCGCAGATCTCCTGCTTGATGGCTTCGGCTTCCGGGGTGAAGAAAAGCGCGGGGTTGGCGGCGAGGGCGGGTTGCATGGCGGGTTCTCCGGGAAAATGATGGTTTGGTGTATGAAAATGATAGAAAGTGATTGAAATCGAATGATAATGCGCGGATATGGCGGGAGTCAAGGCGATGGGTCGTTAGACGCGGGCTTCAGGAAGCAAAGAAAGACTGCACGTCGGCGAGACTCATGGTCATCCGGTACGGCGGGAGGGATTGGAGAAATGTCTGCCCATAGCGCTGGGTGCGGATGCGGGGATCGAGGAGGACGAGGACCCCGCGGTCTTCGAGCGAGCGGATCAGCCGGCCGAAGCCCTGCTTGAGGGTGAGCACGGCTTCAGGCACCTGGTAGTCAAAGAAGGGACGGCCGCCGGCTTCTTCAATGGCCTTCATGCGGGCCTGGACGACGGGATCGCTGGGGACGGCGAAGGGCAGGCGGTCGATGATGACGCAGCTCAGGGCCTGGCCCTGCACGTCCACGCCCTGCCAGAAGCTGGCGGTGCCGAAGAGGACGGCGCCGGGCGTGGAGCGGAACTCTTCGAGCAGGGCTTTGCGCGGCGCGTTGCCGTGGAGAAGGATGGGGAAGTCGAGGACAGGAAGCAGGCGCTCGTAAAGGGCGCGCATCTGGCTGTAGCTGGTGAAGAGGCAGAAGGCGCGGCCGCGGGAGAGATCGAGAACCTGGTGGATGGTCTCGGCTGCGGCGGGAACGAACTCGGGCGAGCGGGGGTCGGGCATCTCCGGCGGCAGGTAGAGCAGGGCCTGGCGGTCGTAGCGGAAATGGGAGGGAACGACGAGCGCGCGGGCTGAAGGGCTCGAATCATCGAGGCCGAGGCGGCGGCGCAGGTGCTCGAATCCGCCCTGCACGGTGAGCGTGGCCGAGGTGAGGATGACGGTGGGAATGGGCTCGAAGACCAGTTCGCGGAGGAGCTCGGAGACGTCAATGGGCGTGGCCTGGAGGTAGGTGGTGGACGAGCGCGCTCCGAAGCGGCGGCCCTCAGGGGCTGAAGCCCCACCGATTTTTTGCGGCCCTTTTTCGGCACGGCTGAAGTCGTGCCCTTGCAAAGCATCAGGCCGGTCCGTGGGGATGCCGTGGACGCGGCGCTCGAGCCAGTAGACCATGTTGGCTGCATTCGATTCGAGGAGAAATTCGAGTTCCGAGCGCAGACGGGCGACGCGTCTGCGCAGCCCCGGCGCCTCTTCCGCGTCCGTGAGCCGGTCCATCTCTGCTTCCAGTTGCTTGAGCGTGGCGCGGACGCCGAGGTAGAGGTCGCCCGAGGATTCGAGAAACTCTGCGCGATCGGCGAAGGGCTGGCGGCCGTCGGCAGTGAGCGGGAGCCCCGAGAAGAAGAGGCGGGCGCGGTCGCGGAGCTGCTGCGTGAGGGCAGGCAGATGGCCGGCCGAGTCTTTGCCGCGGAGAAGCATGTCGGTATCGCGGGCAAGCTCTTCAAAACGAATATTGGAGACGGAGAGGCCGAAGTAGCTGGAGGCGACCTCTTCAAGCTCGTGCGCCTCGTCGAAGACGACGGCCGCAGCGTCAGGCAAAATGCCGGCGTCGGGAGCGCCTTCCGCCTCGCGCTTCACCGCGAGATCGGCGAAGAAGAGATGGTGGTTGACGATGATGATGTCGGACTCGAGGGCGCGGCGGCGCATCTCGGTGATGAAGCAGCGGCGATAATCCGGACACGTGGACCCCAGGCAGGCGTCGGCGCGGGCGTCGAGCTTTTGCCAGAGCGCGCTGGACTCGGGCAGACCGGCGAGCTCAGCGCGGTCGCCGGTTTCCGTGCTGCGCTCCCACTCGGCGATCTGGCGGTACTGGTCGATCTCTTCCAATCCCGACAAAATGGGCTGGTCGCGCAGGGCCACGAGCTTGTGGCGGCAGAGATAGTTGGCGCGGCCTTTCATGTAGCAGACGCGCAGTTCGCCGAGGAGGGTTTCGAGGAAGGGCACGTCGCGGAAGAAGAGCTGGTCCTGGAGGGCCTTGGTGCCGGTGGAGACGATGACGCGCCGGCCGGTGCGCAGCGCGGGCAGCAGATAGGCGAGGGTCTTGCCCGTGCCGGTGCCGGCTTCAACGATGAGGTGCCGGCGCTCGGCGAAAGCGAGTTCCACCGCCTTCGCCATCTCCAGCTGACCCGGACGGTATTCGTAGGG
>JASHUF010000398.1 GCA_030040175.1 Acidobacteriaceae bacterium | reverse complement strand
CGGCAAAAGCCACGCCGCTCACCGTCGCCACTGACTTGGTGAACAGGTTGGTGGTGGCCGTGGCCAGCAGCACCATGAATACGGAGACCAGCCCCACCGGGATCTCGGTCTTGCCGATGCGGATGTTCGGGGGCACCTTCCATCCCCGTTCGCCGTGGTATTTCCAGCGCAGCACCAGCATGGCCAGGTTGTTGAAGGTGAACGACCAGATCACGCCGAACGCGTACGCCTCGCCCAGCGTGTCCACGTTGCCGCGGCTGGCGATGATGGTGACCATCTGCAGGATGAACACCAGGTTCACAATGCGATGGCTGGTGCCGTACTTCTTGTGCGGCATCCGGAACCAGTCGGTCAGCACGCCGTCCTCGGCCACGCGCATCAGCACGCCGGTCGAGCCGATGATCGAGGTGTTGATCGCGCCCGAAAGGATCAGGAAGCCCACCAGCACCACGAAGATGCGGAAGACGATGCGCCAGAACAGCGGCCCCACCATGAACATTGCCAGGCCGGCGATCAGGTTGTCCTGGTAGATATGCACCCGCTCCCATGTGGGAATCAGCATGGAGGCCAGCAGCGTGGCGCCGCCGGTAAAAATCAGGCTGTAGATCGCGATCACGATCGCCGCGCGCTTCAGATTCTTGAGCTTGGGGTGCTCGATCTCGCGATTCACCTGCGCCAGGCTCTCTTCGCCGCTCATGGCCAGGATCGAGTGCCCGAAGGCCATGAGGATGCCGAACAGGCCGAAGAACTTGATCCCGCTCCCCTTCAGGAAGCCGAGCGAATCCTCGCTGAAGTGCAGGTGCGTGGGAATCGGCGAAGGCGGCAGATGGACGCCGCGCACGAATACCGAATACGCGCCCCAGACCATGAGGATCACCACCATGATGGTGGTGATTTCCATCACCCGCAGCGCCTTGCTGCTCGACTCCTCGATGCCCTTGATGTTCTGCCACCAGTAGTAGATGGTCACCAGCGCCGCAAACAGCGCCGAAGTGTAATCCATGTTGAACTGGAAGGGCTCGCCGTTTGCAGTCATCAGCGCCGCCGGCAGCCAGTGGCCCTGGTTGGCCTGCATCATCAGTTCGTTCATCAGGCCGGTGATGTATTGGCCCGCGGAAACGCCGGAAATCGGCCCGGTGAGGATGTAGTCGAACATCAGCGCGGAGACGCTGAGCTTGGCGAAGGTCCCGCCGAGCGCCTCCTTCACCACGCGGTACACGCCGCCCCGCGTGAACATGGAGCAGCTTTCCACGTACACCGCGCGCACGGCAAAGCTGAACAGCATGATGCCGAGGATGAACCACGGCGCCGCCGCGCCCACAGCGTGCTCGGCGATGCCGCCGGCGTAAAAGGCTGAAGACCCCAGATCGTTGAGAACAATGGCGGCCGCACGCCAAAAAGAGATGAAGGTGAGCATCACGGAGGATGCCACAATCAGTCTTACGCGGTCAGGCGGAGGCGCAACGATCGTGCGGTTCGATGCCATCGCAAAAATGCCGGCGCGAGGCAGCCGGCGTGTGGAAAATCCGTAAGGCGAAACCTCCGCCCTGCGCTGAGTCTATTTCTGAAAATTCCCGGTGTCAACAAAATATAAAAAAACGGCTAAACGAGGGGTTGGCAGCGGCTTAGTGCAGATCGCCCGCCTGCAAACCTGCGCAGTGCCCGTCACCATCAAATCGAGCACGAACTCCGCCCGGCCTGCACCACAATCCCGGAGGGACGGCAGAAGACAGCCCCGGGTGAGGTCCGAAGGACGGCAACCCGGGGTAAGCAAAGCGGAAGGCCCAAGCCCCGGAGGGGCGCCGGAACCGGGCCACAGACATCCGGCTCGAGGCGGAGCCCCGGAATCTCGTGGAGTTGAGGAAAACTCGATTGAATCGGGATGGTTGCGCGCGACAAAGCTGTGCGCGCCGTCCGGCGTTCACTCATCTTTCCCGAAGAGCTCTTTGCCGTCTTCGTAAAAGCTGATGAGCACCACGATGGCCGATCCCACCAGGCCGACGAAGAACATCACCTCGAGCAGCCGCATGCCCAGAATCGCCAGGATCATGCTGTCGATTGTACCCCGAACCGCGCCTGCCTTGGCCGCGGGCCCGATGCTATACACTCGGCGCTGTATGCTCGCCTCTTCGCCACAGCCAGCCGCCCGCAAGCCCCGGAACTGGCGCCTTTGGGCCGCGGCCGCCGTCTCCGCAGGCCTGCTCGAGCTCCCGTTCCCCATTGCCGGACCCATGCCGCCCTGGCGCGCCATCTTCGCCTGGTTCGGCCTCGTGCCGCTGCTCTGGGCGCTGCTTTCCCACCCTTGCCGCAAAGACAAAGACGCGGCAAGGATGGGGCACCCCACTGCGGCGGATATGCGCCGGCCGCTGCGCCGCGCCTTTCTCTTCGCCTATCTTTGCGGCGTCTTCTGGTACACGGGTAACTGCTACTGGATCTACGACACCATGCTCATCCACGGCGGCCTGCCGCCCGCGGTCTCCTTTCTCATCCTGCTTCTTTTCAGCCTCGTCCTCGGCCTCTACTTCGGCC
>JASHUF010000397.1 GCA_030040175.1 Acidobacteriaceae bacterium | reverse complement strand
CTTGGGGGCGACGCGGACAAATACCTCGCGCGCGTCTTTGTAAAACGGCATCACCGACGACCGCATCTCATCGAGCTGTTTTTGGAGAGAGCCGGCCGCCTTGCGCAAGCCAAGAAAGATGGCCAAAAGGGCAAATGCCTGCAGCAGAAGAGCGAGGGCAACCAAACCGGCAATCACGAGCAAAAGAATCTGGGAATCTGGGTTGGACATGGTCATGATCTCGCGCAGGAATCACTCAATGTTGCGCCAGCCTTGTAGAGGAGAGAGGCCCATGAAAAACCGGAGGAAGCAAAACCCGCCGCAACCGCCGCCATCTTCCGCGTTGCGAGTGCCTGGACACGGCTCCGGATCAGATTCCACGGTCCTCGAAAGGCGGGGCTGCCCGCAGGCGCCCCTCAGTATTCGTGCGTCTCATTCGTCGTTGCGGATTTGTACGCCTGGCGTCCGGCGTCAACGGCCGCCGTCACCCGGCCCGTCTGGTCCGTGACCAGGTTCTTGCCCCGCTCCACAAACTCTTCCCACTGCGCACGCCCGCGATCGATGGCCTCGCGCCCGCGATCCACATACTCGCCCACTTGCTCCTTGCCCTTTTCGACCAGTGCGCTCACCTGCTCCTTGCTCTTGTCCACAAAAGCGCTCACCTCTTCGGCTGCCTGGCGGGTCTTGGCGCGCAGATACTCGGACCCTTCCCGCGCGGTGTTGGCGATGTCCTCGCGGGTTTCCTTGCCGCTCTTGGGTGCGTAGAGAATGCCCACCAGGGCGCCGACGCCCAATCCGGCCAGAAACCACGCCAGCCCATACGATTTGGTTTCGTCTGCCATAGAAATTGTCTCCTTTCATTCCGCTCAAAGGATGCCTGAGCGTATCAAGACTCTCCAGTTTACCGCAAATGCCTTTGGAGTGCGGCAGCGCGGCAAAGCGCCGGTTTTCGCTTGACTTAACCCCAGTCTCAAACCATTCCTCTCGCCTTGGACGCAATCGAATGACGGAGAGTTGCAGGAGATTAGAGCTGGAAGCATAAATGGCGTTTTGAAAGGGCCTGACTTGAGTCGTGCCGATAAGCGCCAACAAAATCGCGGGCTTTAGCCCCTAAGGGACACTACCCAACAGCCTGAGGCCATTGATGCAACCAGCCCTAGGCAGCCGCAGACACGCGCAGGCTCACACCGATTCCCAATCGGGTTACCGCGCACTTCAGCGCGCCCGGGAGAAAACGATCCGGTACCGGTTCCGCCCGCCGGCTCAACCGCCGCATCCGCAGGCGCGCGCCAGCACCTCGGCAAAATGAACCGCCTGCCGGTGCGTCAGTTGCGCGATCTGCTCACGGCAACTGAACCCGTCGGTGACCAGCAGCGTAGCCGAGGGAGCGGCTTCCAGAGCGGGCAGAAGACCCTGCCCCGCGATGGTCTTCGAAACCTCGAACTTGCCCGCTTCAAAGCCGAACGGCCCCGCCATGCCGCAGCAGCCGGCCTCAATCAATTCGACGGACGCGCCGGCCTGGCGCAGCAGCGAGATTTCGTTCTGCGGTCCGCCGAAAACGGCCTTGTGATGGCAGTGGCCGTGCACAAGAACGCGCGCGCCTTCAAGACGCCCGGATTGGTGCCTCGACGCAAAATCCGGCGCTTCGGCGGCCAGCCAGTCAGCCAGCAGCCACGTTTGCGCACTGAGTTTTCCCGCGCGCGGGTCGCGCGGAAGCAGCTCCAGCAGCTCGTCCTTGAAGACGCTGGCGCAGCTCGGCTCAAGAAACACGAATGGCAGCCCGGCATCGATCTGCGCGGCCGTGCGCGCGATGACTTTCCCGAGATACGCGCGTGCGCTATCGAGCAGGCCGAAATCGTAAAGCGGCCGTCCGCAGCAAATATGCCCGCGCGGCACCTCGACTTGAAATCCAGCGCTCGCAAGAACCACCTCTGCCGCGGCCAGCGTTTGCGGATGGTAGTAGTTGTTCCAGGTATCGGGCCAGAGGAGGACCCGTCGCCCAGCCATCTGCGGTGGGGCGGAGCTTCGGTTGAGGGCCGCGGAAGAGTTGCGCGCCTTACGGAAGCTTTTCGGCGCAAGCCGCGGCATTTGCCGCTCCCGCGCCACGCCGGCGAGGCGCCTGACCAGCGGCGCCGTGGCCGCTCCGGTGAGAACCGCATTTGTAAGCGCGGGCGCGAGTGCGCCCAAACGGGCAAGCTGGTCGGCATATCCGAAGATCAGGTGCTGCAGCGGCCGCATCCTGCCCTTGTAATGTTGCGCCAGAAACTCCGCTTTGTAAGCCGCCATGTCCACCTGCACCGGGCACTCGGACTTGCATGCCTTGCAGCTCAGGCAGAGATCGAGCGCTTCATGCACGGCGCGGCTTCTGAAACCCTCCGCGCGCAGCGAACCGGCCAGCATCTCCCAGAGCAGATGCGCGCGTCCCCGCGTCGAGTGCATCTCTTCGCCGGTGGCGCGATAGCTGGGGCACATCACGCCGCCCTGCATATTGCGGCATGCACCCACGCCCACGCAGCGCTCGCTCGCGCGTTCGAGCGAGCCCTCATCGTGCGCGAAGGCAAAGTGCTTCTCCGGCTCGGCACTTCCGGATTCCCCCGGTCCCGGCGGACCCACGCGCAGGTTTTCGAGCGGATCGTAGACGCGCACGGCATCCGCGAGCTTGCCCGGATTCATGCGGTTGGCAGGGTCCCACAGCGCCTTGAACGCGCGGAAAGCTTCGATCAGCTCGGGGCCGAACATCCTTTCGAGCAGCGCCGCGCGTGCTTGTCCGTCGCCGTGCTCGCCGCTCAGCGAACCGCCGAAAGAAACGACCACATCGGCCGCGCGCTCGATAAACTCGCGGAATCGACGCTGGCCCTCGGCGGAGCGGAAATCGAAGTTGATCCGCGTGTGCACGCATCCCTGGCCGTAGTGGCCGTAAAGCGGGCTGCGGTAGCCGTATTCGGCCATCAGTGCGGTAATCGCGCGCAGGTAGCCGCCGAGCTTCTCCGGCGGAACCGCCGCATCCTCCCAGCCCTCCCAGCGGTCCGGCTCGCCGGGAACGAAAACCGTCGCGCCCAGCGCGGACTCGCGCACGTGCCAGACTTGCCTGGCTTCCTCTCGCGTGCAGATGTGGGCCACCGGCACCTGAGGCCACGCCTGCGAATCGCCGGCCAGCCGCTCGGCCTTGGCGCGCGCCTCTTCCTGCGACCACGCGCCCATCTCCACCAGCAGGAACCCGACGCCGGAAGGGAGCTCATCGAGTTCCCTGAGCGCGATCCCTTTGCGGCGCATGAACTCGACCACCAGATGATCGAAGCCTTCGAGCCCGATAGGCTTGTGTGCGAGCGCAAGCGGGACCGCATCGGCGGCAAGAAACGGATCGTCGAAGCCCAGGACCGTGAGCACGCGGAACGGCGGGCTGGCCGTAAGGTTGAGCGTGGCCGCGACAATGTTGGCGCACGTGCCCTCCGAGCCCACCAGCGCGCGCCCCACGTGAAAATTGTTTTCGGGCAATAGCTGGTCGAGGTTGTAGCCGGAGACCCGCCGGGGAATGCGCGGAAACCTTCGCCGGATCAAGTCCGCATAGGCGTCCCGAATACGAGCCAGGCCCGCATAAATCTCGCCCACGCGCCCATCCGCATGCACGAGCGCGTCGAGCTTATCCCGTGGCGTGGCGCCTACGCTGAGGCGCGTACCGTCGTAAAGCACAATGTCGAGCGATTCCACATTGTCGGCGACCTTGCCTCCCAGAAGACCGTGCACGCCGCAGCTGTTGTTGCCCATCATGCCGCCCAGCGTGCAGCGCGAGTGCGTTGCCGGATCGGGCGCGTAGGTAAG
>JASHUF010000396.1 GCA_030040175.1 Acidobacteriaceae bacterium | reverse complement strand
CGGCAGGCGCGCCGAGCAGGTCATGAAGGGCGTGACCAGGATGGTGGCCAGCCGGTCGCGCTTGTTCTCGATGGTGCGCGTGGCCATGATGGCGGGCACGGCGCAGGCATAGGCGGAGAGCAGCGGGATGAAAGCCTTCCCGTTGAGCCCGATGGAACGCATCACGCGGTCGGCGATGAGGGCGGCGCGCGCCAGGTAGCCCGAGTCCTCGAGAATACCGATGAAAAGAAACAGGAGCAGAATTTGCGGCAGGAAGACGAGCACGGAGCAGACTCCCTTCCATATGCCGTCGAGAAGGAGCGATTGCAGCCAGCCCACGGGCAGCAGCGGACGGGCGAGCGAGCCCATGCGGGCGAGAAGATCGCCGAATCCGTCCGAGAGCGGCTGGCCGATGGAAAACACGACCTCGAAGACGCCAATGACGACGAGCAGAAACAGCAGCGGTCCCCACACGCGGTGCAGCAGCACATTATCGATGCGGCGCGTGTTTTCGACTGATACCGGAGCGCGATAGCCGGTGCGCCGGCTTACTTGCGCCGCCCAGGTGTGCGCGCTGGCCGCATTGCCCAGCACCGGCAGCGTGAGCGGCTGTGCAATGGCGCCGTTCCCCGGCTGATTCAGGAACAGCGGCACCGCCTGCATCCCCGTTCCCTGCGTGGCGCTGATCTTGGCCACCGGGGCGTTCAGCTCCCGCGCCAGCTTGAGGGTATCGATCCTGCCGCCGCGGGACTCCATCAGGTCGCTCATGTTCAAGAGCACCAGCGTGGGCAGCCCCACGCCCAGCACCGGCGCCGCCAGCATAAGCTGGCGGGTGAGGTGCAGCGAGTCCAGAACCAGCAGGACCGCGTCCGGCTTGGGCGTGCCGGGCATCTTGCCGCGCAGCACGTCCACGGCCACGCGCGCATCCTCTGAGTAGGGCGTGAGCGAATAAACGCCGGGCAGATCGATCAGCGTCAGGTCGTCGCGGCCCACGCCGGCCATCAGACCCATGCGCTGCTCCACGGTCACGCCGGGGTAGTTGGCCACTTTCTGCCGCAATCCGGTCAGACGGTTGAACAGGGTGGATTTGCCGGAGTTGGGAGGGCCGATCAGGACTACCGTCCGCAGCGATTTTTCTCCCGAAGACGCAGGCAGTTCAAACTTCGGGGGCGCACAACACTCGCTCACCGCGCGACCTCGAGCAATTCGGGGGATCGAACGGCAGTCGGCTGGCTTGCCGCCTTCTTGCCCGGAGCAAGGACCCGAATGGCCGCAGCGGTCTCGTGCCGCAGGGCAATCTCGATCCCGTCCACGCCGTAAACCGTAGGGTCGCCCGCCGGCGCCCGGCGCAGGACCGTCACCAGGGAATCGGGGACGAACCCCATGTGCATCAAGTGGTTCTGCACTGAATCCGGCAGGTCCAGAGCCACCACGATGGCGGTTTCTCCCACGCTCAATTCGCTGAGAAGGCTCACCTGCCTGGCTCCCGCGCGCCGCCGGATGGGCGGCAGCTAGAAAATACGACCGGAATGGTCGGATTTAAGTATACGACCAAATGGGTCCGAATCGCAATTGGCCGGGAAGGCGCGAAAGACGCGCATTTTCTTGCCTCTGGAGCGCAGATCGTGCCGGCCGGGCTCGGTCGGGCCAGCCCCGCTCCAACCAGACCCCTCTTCGCGGGCGCTCAATCTTCCTTATGTGGAAAAGGTGATCCGGTTGTAACAGGAAACGCCGGTCCGGAGTGTGACCTGAATCGCTCGGGTATTGAGCTCCCACCTTCGTTCCAGCTTTACGATAGCCGGTGCGACAAACCTTCCATGCCGGTGATACAAAGCTGCCATGCAGACGGACGCATTCCGCGCCTTGCTTCCCTTGGCCGCGCCGCCCGAAGACCTGCCGCCGGCTCTTGCCGCCCTGTGGTGGGACGCCAAGGGCGAATGGGCTCGTGCCCACCAGCTCGTCGACTCGCTGGAAACGCCGGAGGGCATGGCGGTTCATGCCTATCTGCACCGCAAGGAGGGCGCGGCCTGGAATGCGGATTACTGGTACCAGCGCGCAGGGCGGCGCTTCCATCGGCCCGAGCTCGAAGCCGAATGGGCAGCGTTGGTGGAGGGGTTGACCGGCTGATTCGGCGAACGCGCGCAAATGCGGCATTCAAGCGAACGGCGCTTATTTTTGCGGAACAAACTGGAGATGATAGTCGGAATAATCGATGAGGACGACGGTGCGGCCGAAGAGAAGACTCGACGACTCGGCCCGCGCGTGCGTCGCCATGGGAAAGCCGTCGATCTGCGTGTATTGGCGCATCATGTGCGTCGTCCCGGCGAAAGGGGACGGGCTTTTGGACGCGACTCCATCCACTTGCGCAATCGAGCCATCGCGCGCATCCACCCACAGGGTTCCGTCGATCATTTGGGGAGCCTTTTGTTTGGGAGCGATGGACAGCAGGTAGCAGTCGCGCCCATTCAGTTTCTGGATGCCGCCCGGTTTCAGCTTCATGGTGTAGTTTGCCGAAGTGAACCAGGACTGCGCCACCGTGGCCGGATTGTTGATGCGCTCCTCGTTCTCTATCAGGGGATTGAGACCGAACTTCTGCACGATCTCCGATCCGCTGCGGGAGAGCATGGTGTAGGTTTTACCGGCGCCCTTGCGATACGTATCCTTCGCCGTCATTTCGGCCACGGGATGCGTCTCGTCGCCGCCGCGGAAGACGCGATAATGCTCGATGTCCGTGAACCCTAGCACGGTTTGAACGCGGTGCTGCACCTCGGCATCGATCATGCGGATGACGGAAGCCGAATCCGGTTCGGGCGCCGGATCGGCTGCCGCCCACACCCACGCCAGAACGCCCAAAGCGGCGCAGGCCACGCTCCGTCTCATAGAAAATTCTCTCACGGCGGAAACTGGCCTGCATCCTCCCGTCTTCGAAGATTGAGCGCTTTGGTTGCCTGCGAGCCGCACGCCGGCCAGGGTGCACGAGGTTGTGTTTGCAGCGTATGAACTAGGAGCTCTTCGAGCACCAGCCCGGCGATGGAGGTTCAGGCTACGGGCAGGCGGCCGCCGCGAGGCTTAGCTCCCCGCCCGGCCGCCGGCTCCTCATCACTGAGCACGGCTGTCTATCGTCTTATCCGGAGAGCCGCACCAGTTCCTGCGCCTCATGACGCGGGCCGAGGATGGAGATGCGCGGAAGCCGGCCGCGCACCATGGCTACTTCATCGCAGCGGTGCAGGCGCGGGCAGTTCTGGCAGTCCTTGAAGACTTTGTCCGGCAGCTCCGACTTGTCTTCGACCATGCGGAAGCCGTACTTGAAGAAGAAATCCGGAATGCGCGTAAACAGGCACACGGACTGGATGCCGTGCGCTTCGGCTTCCTCAATCAGCGCGTTGAGAATGCCCCCGCCGGCGCCCTGGCCTTTGGCCTCGGGCTTGACCACGATGGAACGCACCTCGCACAGGTGCGGCCCGTAGAGATGGAGCGCGCCGCATCCGAGAAACACGCCCGCATCGGATTCGGCCACGGTGAAGTCGCGAATGTTTTCGCAGACCTCCGCAAACGCGCGCTTGAGCAGTGTGCCGTCGGCAGAGAGCGAGTTCACCAGGTCGTAAATGTTGGAGGCATCGTGCAGTAGAGCCTTACGCACCAGCATGGACTGCCTCCCCCACACCGGGACCGGCGAGCGCGGCTACGCGCCGCGATGCGTCCACAAGCGCCTGGCGCACGCGTCCGCGCGCTGTTCCGCCGGTTACATCGTGGCAGTCGAGCGTGGCGTTCAGCGTGATCGCCGCAAAGAAGTCCGGGCCGAACTCCGCGCCGAACTGGTGCAGCTCGTCAAGCGTAAGATCGCCGAGCTCCACGCCTTTCTCGAGCGCGTAGCGCACGGCATTGCCGATTTTCTCGTGCGCAGTGCGGAAAGGAACGCCTTTGTGCACCAGGTACGTGGCTGCGGCCATGGCATTCAGGTAGCCTGAGTGCGCCGCTTCTTCCATCCGCTTGCGATTGAACTGAAGCGCCCGGGTGAAGCGGGCCACGAGCGCCAGCATCTGCGGTACGAAGCTCACCGCAAATGCGGGCTCCTGCGTCTCCTGCATGTCTTTATTGTAGGCCAGCGGCAGTCCCTTCATCTGGAGCATGACCGCCTCTGCAGCGCCGTAAATGCGGCCCACCTTGGCGCGGAGCAACTCGGCGAAGTCCGGGTTTTTCTTCTGCGGCATGGCGCTGGAGCCGGTGGAAAATGCCTCGGGCAGACTGATGAAACCGAACTCTGCGCTGGAAAAGAGCGCGATCTCCTCGGCAAACCGGCTCAAATGCAGCCCGACGAAGCCGAGCGCCTGCAGGTATTCGAGGACAAAGTCGCGGTCGCTGGTGGCGTCCATCGAGTTGGCCGTGGGCGCGGCAAACCCCAGCTCGCGCGCAGCAATGGAGCGATCGAGCGCCAGCGTAGCGCCGGCCACGGCGCCCGAGCCCAGCGGGCAATAGTTGAGGCGCGCCACGCAATCCTTCAGGCGATCGGCGTCGCGCAGCGCCATCTCCACGTAGGCCAGAAGCCAGTGCGCCACCAGCACCGGCTCCGCGCGCTGCAGGTGCGTGTAGCTGGGCATCGCCGCGTCGCCCGCGGCGCGCGCCTCGGCAATGAGCGCGTTGGCCCACGCGGCGAGACCGTCGACGCAAAGCCCGGCCTGCTTGCGCAGGTAAAGGCGCAGATCCGTTGCAATTTGTTCATTGCGGCTTCGGCCCGTATGCAGCTTGCGGCCCAGCGCGCCGATGCGCTCCACCAGCTTGATCTCTACGAAGTGATGAATGTCTTCGGCGGAGGGATGGTCGCGCACCAAAGCTCTGCCCGCCTCGGATCCGAATTCAACCGCAATCGAATCCAGCGCTCCCCGCAGCTCCGCGCACTCGCCTTGCGTGAGCACTCCGGCAGCCAGCAGCGCCGAGGCGTGCGCCTTGCTGGCGGCCAGCTCCTCATCGAGAAGCTGCCAGTCGAAAACGATCGACCGCTGCCACTGCTCGAATTCCGCGTCGGGCGCCTCGCGGAAGCGCCCGGACCACATCTTCATGGACTGATGTTCGTTTGCCATGGATTTAAGTGCGCCTCGCATGGGTGCTTTCGCCCGCGCTGTTCAACTGGGGCAATTCGCTGCCCTTGTTGAGGGTGAGCAAACCGCTGGCCGCGTAGGTCAGCAGCTTCTCGCGCGTGTCGGTGATGTCGAGGTTGCGCATGGTGAGCTGGCCGATGCGGTCGCGCGGCGAGAACGCGGATTCCGTCTTCTCCATGCTCAGGCGCTCAGGATGAAACGTGAGGTTCGGCGACTCGGTGTTGAGAATCGAGTAGTCGTTGCCGCGGCGCAGCTCCAGGGTGACCTCACCGGTGATGGGCCTGGCGACCCAGCGCTGGGCGCTCTCGCGCAGCATGATGGCCTGGGAGTCGAACCAGCGTCCCTGGTAGAGCAGGCGGCCGAGCTTGCGGCCATTGTCGCGGTACTGCTCGATCGTGTCTTCGTTGTGAATGCCGGTGATAAGGCGCTCATACGCGATAAACAAGAGCGCCATGCCCGGAGCTTCGTAGATGCCGCGGCTCTTAGCCTCGATGATCCTATTTTCAATCTGATCGCTCATGCCCAGGCCGTGACGGCCGCCGATGCGGTTGGCTTCGAGCATCAGTTCGACGGGATCGGGATACTCGACGCCGTTCAGCGCCGCGGGAACGCCCTCGTGGAAGCGGACCGTGACCTCCTCGGCTTCGACGGGCACATCATCGCGCCAGGAGGCGACGCCCATGATGGGCTCGACAATGCGAATGCTCGTGTTGAGGTGCTCGAGATCCTTGGCCTCGTGGGTTGCGCCCAGGATGTTGGAGTCCGTGGAATAGGCTTTCTCGGCGCTCATTTTGTAGGCGAAGCCGGAGCGCTGCATGAAGGCGGACATCTCCGCGCGGCCGCCGAGCTCGTCGATGAAAGTCGCATCGAGCCACGGCTTGTAGACCTGGAGATTGGGATTGACGAGGAGGCCATAGCGATAGAAGCGCTCGATGTCGTTGCCCTTGAAGGTGGACCCATCGCCCCAGATGTTTACGTCGTCCTCTTTCATGGCTGCCACGAGCAGGGTGCCGGTGACCGCGCGCCCGATGGGCGTGGTGTTGAAGTAAGGAACTCCAGCTGTCGTGATGTGGAAGGCGCCGGCTTGCAGCGCGGCAATCCCTTCGCGCACCAGCGGGCCACGGCAGTCGATGAGGCGGGCCTTTTCAGCGCCATACTCGAGGGCCGCGCGCGGAATGGCGTCGTAGTCGGTCTCGTCGGGCTGGCCGAGGTTGGCCGTATAGGCGTAAGGGATGGCGCCCTTCTGCCGCATCCAGTGCAGCGCGGCAGAAGTGTCAAGCCCGCCGGAGAAGGCGATGCCGACTTTGTGACCGGCGGGCAACGATTCGAGAATCACGGACATGCTTGCAAATACCTCAGCTTCTAGCTACTAGCTTTTAGCTGCTAGCCAACCCGGTAATGAAATCAACTTTCGTGCTGCTAAGAAAAAGCTAGAGGCTAGAAGCTAGCAGCTAAAAGCTGGCACATTCGCCAGCCCACCCAGCAGCAACAGCAGCAGCGCCTTTTGCGCATGCATGCGGTTTTCGGCCTGGTCGAAGACGATGGATTGCGGCCCGTCGAGCACTGCGTCGGTCACTTCCGCGTTGCGCCGCGCCGGCAGGCAATGCAT
>JASHUF010000395.1 GCA_030040175.1 Acidobacteriaceae bacterium | reverse complement strand
ACGGCCACGGTTTCCACGGCGCGCACCAGGATCAGCGCGCTGCCGATGCGCAGCGCCAGCAGGCTCTCGGCATACGGCACCGCATGAGAGGCCGCGATGGGTCGCGCGGCGAACGGCGCCGCGGCCCACGCGAAGGCCGCGATCAGGGTTCCCAGCACAAGGTTGATGCCCAGCGTGCCGCGCACCGCGTGCGCCATCGCCTGTGCATCGCCGTCGCCGCGCATTCGCGCGACGCGCTGAATGTTGGCATCGCCAAAGCCCGACGCGATGATGCCGCCGGTGCTCACCACCGCGGTGGCGATCATCCACAGGCCATACTCCGGCGCGCCCAGCCGGTGCAGCACGATGGGCGCCACCAGCAGCATGCCCGCGGGAAAGGAGGCGTAATCGAGTACCCCGTAAGCCGCATTGCTCAGGTGTCTCTTCATGCGCCGCCTCGCTTCGCGCGTTGATGGGGGAGAATCCCGCGTAACCCGGCGCGCAACACCGGCATGACGTCGGCGGCGAGTGTCTTGCGCGGATCTTGACTTTCGAGCCTCGACCAGTGATCGCGGAACAGAATCAGGGCCGCCGCCGAGGCTGCGGAAAGAAACGTGAGCAGCGCCGTGAGCAGCATGCGCGGCGGAAACGACTTCTTTTCGGGCACCCCCGGCGCATCGATCACGCTCACCGCGGGAACGTTGCGCGCCTCCTCGATGCGCGCCAGTTCGTACTGCTGCGTGAGCAGCTCGTACGCCGCCTCTTCCGCTTTCACCCGCCGATAAAGATCGGCGTAGGGCACCGCCAGCCGCGGAAGCTGGCGCAGCGGCGGATACAGCTCGCCTTCGTCGTCGCCGGCGCCTGCCGGATCGGCTCCGGCTTCAGCCTGCACGGAAGCGCTGCTGCCCGTCATCTTTTCGAGCCCGCTTTGGAGCGCCGCGATGCGCGCCTCCGCCTCGCGCACGCGCACGTTGCCGTCGCCGTACATCTGCCGCAGCGATTGGAGATCGGATTGCTGGATCAGCAGCTCTGCCTGCACCTGCGCGCCGCCTTCCACCATGGCGCGCGTCTGGTCGCCCAGGTCGATGGTCCCGCTTTTGCTCGAGAATGCGCTCAGGTCGAGCTGCGCCCGCTCCAGGTCCGCCTGCACCGCATGCAGCCTTTGCTCAATAAACACGCGCTCCTGGTGCGCTGCCGAATCGTTGGTCGCCGTCACCAGCTGGTTCAGTTCGTCCAGGTACCCCTGGGCCAGGTCGCGCGCGCGCACCGGGCTCGCATCCTCGACTTCGATGGTGATGACGCCGCTTTTTTTGTCGTCGGTAATCTGCGTGCACCGCGCCAGATGTTTGGCTGTGTCGATGCGGTAGCGCTTGTGGTACACGTGCTGAAGATCGAAACGGTCGATCAGGTGCCCGCTCACCGTGCTGCTGCGCAGCAGATCGATGAACAGCGCCGTCGAGGAATGGCCGCCCAGCAACCCTCCTGCGAGGTTGCTGATCGATCCCAGGCTGCCTGCGTGGCTGGCGAGTGCGGCCAGCATCAACGCATTCGAATTCGGCTGGTCGGGTGGCATGATGCTCGCCGCCGATTTGTAGCGCTTGGGAATCAGGAATGCGATGCAGAGGCTGGCAAGCAGAGAAATGCACGCAACCCGCACCAGCGTGGTGCGGTGGGCCCACAGCAGCCGCGCGCGATCCGCCCAGTGCTCCTGCTCTGCGCGCTGCGCGGAATCCACGGCCCTGAGCCGTTCGAGCGCCGCGTTCGCCATCATGGCCGCCTCCTTACAGCGCCGCCGCCGCTACGCCTGCCGTTAGCGCCACTGAGGCGGCAAGCTGCCCGGTGACCAGCAGATTTCTCCACAAGGCCGATGCGCCGATGATCTTCTGCGGCACCACGACCACGTCGCCGGGATTGAGCCGCGTTGCCAGCACATCGCCGCCAAGCCAGCCTCCCGACCGGCGCCCGATTACCGATCCGTTGGCGCGAATGATGAAGATCTCCTTGCGGTCTGCGCTTGCGCTGGCGCCTCCCGCGCGGCTCAGGTACCATCCCGCGGTCTTGTCCGGCGTGAAGGTGAGCGCGGTGGCGTTGTACACCTGGCCGGTCACCAGCACAAACCCCGGCCGTTTGGGGATGGTCACCACGTCGCCGCGGCGCAGTTCGATATCCGCCGCCGTCCCCGCCCAGCGATCGATATCCGCCGAAATCTGAATCACCATGCGGCCTGCGGGCGGATGGCTCTTGAGCTCCGCGATCACCTCCTCCTGCTGCGCCTTGATCGTCTCCTGCGCCGCGCCCGCGTTCGTTCCGGTAACCGTCGGCGAGAGCCGCGCCGCGGCGGAACTGGTCTCGATCTGCCGGATCAGTTCGTCGCGGCTTTTCTGCTCCAGCTCCTTCACCTGCTCGCGCTCCAGCACCGCGCCCATGGGATACGCATCGGGCAACATGCCTCCGGCTCGCTTCAGTACCGAGCTCAGCCGCTCGCCGTCTTCGAATCCATAGCTGCCCGGATATTTCACCTGCCCCTCGATGGTCACCGACTGGCCGATCTCGTTCCATCCCGTCATCTGGTGGACCATCAGCGTGTCGCCCGCCTTGAGCGCAATATCTGCCTGCGCATCCGAGCCGGAAACCGCGGCGCCGATCTGCACCGTCAACACATTTTCCGCCACGCTCTTGCCGTTCACCACGTCGTAGCTCGTCAGGTCGGCGCTCTCCAGCATCGCATCGCGCTTGAACCCTCCCGCCATCCTCACCAACTGGGCCGCCGTCATGCCCCCGGACATGGGATACGTGCCCGGCCGCAGCACCTCTCCCAGCACCGTCACCTTGGGTGCGTCGATCTCATAGCGGCCATACACGCGGATAGTGTCGAAGGGGTCCAGGTTCACGTCGGCGTTGCCGATCAGCACATCCGGAACGCTGAACGCGATCGTCTCCGCATGCAGATCGGGCGCAACCAGCCGCACAATTTCCCCGTGCGCTGCCGGCTCCGGCAGCAGATCGCGGTAGCTGTGCAGTGCATCGCTCAACCGCATCCCATCGCGGTAGGCCAGCCGGCCCGGGCGCGCCACATGTCCTTCGAGATACACCACGCGCGCGCTGTAAGGCAGGATGGGCTCCACATAAATGCGGTCTCCATCCTGCACTGAGAAGTCCGCGCCGGCCTCTTCGCCCGGCGGATCCTCGGCCAGATCCACCTTCACCGTCTCCCGCTCGTGGTCTGTGCCGATGCGCTCGATGCGCACGTGGCCTGGCGACGCGTCGGCCGCGAGCCCGCCTGCGTCCGCAATCACCGCGTCCAGCGCGGCGTCACCGGCCTTCAGTTCATAAACTGCCGGCCGCTTTACTGCGCCGGAAACCGCCACCTGCGCGCCCGCGGGAGGCACCAGCAGCGTGTCCCCGCTTTCGAAGCGCTCGCTTCCGTTGCGAATCCCGTGCAGCAGAAAATCGTAAAGGTCCACGGCCTCCACCAGTTGCTTGCCGCGATAGTGGAGCAGCGTGCGCAGCGATCCGGCGGACGTGGGCCCGCCTGCCGCATAAAGCGCGCTCAGCGGCGTCGCCAGCGCGCTGATGTCGTAGCCGCCCGGCCGCTGCACGTCGCCCACCACGTACACCCGCACCGAGCGCACGCCGGTGGCCGTCACCGCGCACTGCGCGTTCCGGTATTGCTGCTTCAGCGCCCCTTCAATCAGCGCTTGCGCGCGTTCGAGCGTGAGCCCGGCAACCGCCAGCGGCGCCGTGTCCGGCAGCAGGAGGCGGCCCGCGCGATCGACCGTGCGCGTGATGCTTTGCGTGACTCCGCCCCACAGGTCGACGGTCAGTGTGTCGCCGGGCCCCAGCACGTAGTCCGGTCCCAGAGGCACATCGAGCGGCGTATCGCGTCCCGCAAGCCCGCGTGCGGCCGCCGGCGCGTCGCGCTCCACGAATACGTCGGAGCCAAACCGCTTGAGGCGCTCCGTCGATTCCGGAATCTGCGTATAGAGGTCGCGCAGCGACTGCAAGTTGTAAGGCGCCGCCTGGCGCAGCACCTTCGGTGCTTCGGTCGACACGTTCGCCTGCCCGTTGCGCGGCTGCAGCTCTCCAGCCGGCATGCGATTGAAGCCGTAAACGGCCCTCGGACTCACGGGAAGCGCTAGCCCGCTTTCTTCCCCCGCAAACGGGGCCATGGTCAGCTCGTTTTCTTGCATCGCATCGGGCGTACGCAGCGCATCAGCAAAACTGCCGTCCGCAAGGTTCGGGGTTTGTTGCGCCGCAGGTCCCGCGCCAGAGGCGTTCTCCGCCGCGCTCGTCTCGCTGTTCAGGAACTCGTCCCCCGCCAAATAACCGCGGGCGCGCAGATACGCGGCAATCCCCGCGCGCAACGCCGCGTTGGTCTCAATCTCGCTATAAAACATCCCGTCGGAGATCTCGTCCGCGCTCGCCTCCACGCCCTGCTCCTCGAGCCGTTCCGCCACCAGCGACTTGAGTTCGACCATCAGGTCGGGATTCTGCTCGAGGATCTCCACGATCCGGTTCGAGGAAATCGTCATCGACGGCGCAGCGCCCGGCACGGAACCCGATGCATCGCGCATCGCACCGTACGCGCCCCCATCCGCCGGCGCCGCCTGGTCCGGACCCCGACTCGCCGCGTTCTGATCGCCGGAACCGGCCGCCTCCTGGCTGCGCACCGGCCTGCCGCACGCGAGCCATGCGCACAAGGCAAGGGCCGCAATCCAACCCCGGCGCGCCAACCAACTGCGCGCTGAAGTCTCCCGCCGGCAGATGCGCCGGGCCGGGCCATTCCTCAGAGGAGAAGTGGGGCTCAGCAACATGGAGTTTCCGTTCTTCGCTTTCGACACTAAGGAATCCATCCCCGCGGCGTGTCATATGCGCGTCAGGAAATTGTCATTCCTTTGTTTTGTGGCGGCATATCCTCAGAAAAACTGCGCTCTTCAAGCGAAAGGGAAGGGAAGAGTCAGGCATGACGTCTGCGTTGCTTCCGCCACTGCGCCGCAATCCACGCATACTGGATTCCCGAGACAAGGTGAAAGCGCAGGCGGAAGAGAAGAAAACGCAGTTGCCGCTGCCAGCGTTCTATGCGCGCGCGCGCCGGTTCGCTCTGCGGTGCG
>JASHUF010000394.1 GCA_030040175.1 Acidobacteriaceae bacterium | reverse complement strand
CGAGCCCTCCGGCTGGACCGGCAACGAGCAGATCGGCTTTGCCAAGAGCCTGATGGATTACATCTTCCGCTGGCTCAGCCTGCGCTTCCTTTCGGGCACGCAGCTCACGCTGTTTGCGGGCCTGGCGCCGCAGGGCGTGGATCTTCCGGCCTCGCCTACGCTCTTGCCGGAGACCGAGCCCGAAGACGACACCGGCGTTTCCAAAGAGCACCTGGCGCGGCTGGCCGAGGAAGTGGCCAAGCGGCTGAGCCAGATGAGCAGCCGAGCCGGCGGGGGTGGGGGCATTGCGCCTGAGGCGCAGACGTGGCAGGGCACGCAGGCGGGCGCGGCGCCGGGCGCGTCCGGCGTTCCCGAGCTCAAGGACCGCGGCCTCTTTCACGCCGCCGACGCCATGCGCGGCCTGTACGAGATGGGCGACGCGCCCAGCTGCTCCACCTGCGGCGCCATCATGGTCCGCAATGGGAGCTGCTACCGCTGCATGAGCTGCGGGAGTACGAGTGGGTGCTCATAGGGAATGGCGAATGCCCGAAATGAAACGGGGCGGTTCCGCCGCTCCGTTTTCTCATTTGGATTCTCAAAAGGTCAAGGACAAATTCGCACAGCGATTAAAATAGCTTCAACAGGCCGTGTCTCAGGCTGCGTGGCCACACAGATTCAATTGTGGAGCGGCCCCACCTTTCCAGCGGCCGGTGGTTCTTCATGAGCGTACCGCTGAAGTCGATTGAAACCTCGAACGTCGAGTTCCGGGCTGAGGCTGGGGGGCTCGCCGAGTTTGTGCCTTCAGAGGTTTATCCCCTTAACGACCCGCAGACCGACATTCCTAGAATTGCGAAAGATGAGCATCTTATAAGGCTCATCGCCGAGGCAGTTCGACGAATACCTACAAAGCACAGGCTAAGTCTGGGGGATGCACGGCACGATATGAGCTCGCTACGCGAGGGCTCAGTCCACCTTATTGTCACTTCTCCACCATATTGGACTCTCAAGGAGTACAGGGACTCCCAAGGGCAAATGGGGCATATTGAGGATTACGAAGAGTTCCTGACAGAGCTCGACAAGATTTGGGGACACTGCTTCCGAGCGTTGGTTCCCGGGGGGCGTCTTGTCTGCGTTGTTGGGGATGTATGCTTGTCGCGGCGTAAAAATAACGGCCGGCATACGGTTGTCCCGCTGCATGCATCGATCCAAGAGCACTGCCGCGTGCTTGGTTTTGATAATCTGGCTCCGATTATTTGGCACAAAATATCCAATGCAGCTTACGAGGTGGAAAACGGATCGAGCTTTCTTGGGAAACCGTACGAGCCGAACTCTGTCATCAAAAACGACATCGAATTTATCCTGATGGAGCGCAAGCCAGGCGGCTACCGCGCACCCGATTTGCCCGCACGAGTTCTGAGCGTGATCTCGGGAGATAAACACAAGGACTGGTTTCAGCAAATCTGGACAGGCCTTACTGGAGCTTCCACACGCAATCATCCCGCCCCTTATCCTGTCGAGCTCGCGGAGAGGCTTATACGAATGTTTAGCTTCGTAGGGGACACCGTTCTTGACCCATTCCTGGGCACTGGGACAACCGCGATCGCGGCGGCGAAAACCGGCAGGAACAGCGTGGGCTTTGAGATCGACAGTGAGTACTTTGACATGGCGCGCAGACGCATTGAAATTGAGACTTCCTCGCTCTTTAGCAAAAGTACGATTGAGATCCGAGTGCCCAACCGAAACTGATGAACCAGAGTCTTGAGTTAACCAAGCGCCTCCAGAGCGCGATAAAAGCGTTTTGGAGCACGCGCAAAACGCAGGCGCTGAAGCAAGGTGCCTTATCCGGCAATAAGGATGCGGGTGCGCGTTCCGCGGTCACCGGAGGAGCCCAGATGGACGGCTTCATCGGACTCGTGCGCGATCTACTCTGTGAAAACGGGCTGCTGAAAGCCCACGTTTATTGCGGGAAATACGTCGAGCTTCCTGGCTGGTACCGTCCCGAGAAAAAATGGGACCTGCTTATCGTTTCGGATGGAAGGCTACTCGCGGCCATTGAATTTAAGTCTCAAGTCGGTTCTTTCGGAAATAACTACAACAATCGTACGGAAGAGGCCATAGGCAGCGCGTCGGACATTTGGGCTGCGTACCGCGAAGGCGCGTTCAAACCCTCTGCCCGGCCATGGCTCGGTTATCTCATGCTCCTTGAGGAGGCACCCGGCTCGATCAGTCCTGTGCGTGCCCGGGAACCCCATTTTAAGGTGTTTCCAGAATTCAACGAGGCATCTTACGCAAAACGCTATGAAATTCTCCTTACAAAGCTGGTACGCGAGCGCCTCTACGATGCAGCATGCTTTCTTATGTCAAACGCCGCCGAGGGACCGAGAGGGCGCTATACGGAGCCAGCGCCTGAATTGAACTTCCAGAATTTCATCGCATCGCTCCTCGCCAAGGCAATCGCCGTAGCAAAAAGCAGATAGTGCCATCGATCAGCCATTGCCGAACACCGGCACCGACGCCCCGTGAATCACTCTTGCCTCATCGCTTGCCAAAAATAACACGACCTTGGCGATGTCTTCGGGCTTGGGCCATTTGGAAAAGTCGGCGTTGGGCATGGCGCTGCGATTGGCCGCGGTGTCGATGATCGAGGGCAGGATGGAGTTGACGCGGACGCCCGTGCCCAGCAAATCCGCGGCCAGCGAGTCAATGAGCGCGAGCGATGCGGCCTTCGAGGCCGCGTAGGCCGAGGCGCCGGCGGCGTGATCCCACGCGGCCTTGGCGGCCACGTTGACGATCGAGCCCGATTTGCGCGCGATGAGGACGGGCGCGACGGCCCTGGCGAGCGCGTAGGTGGCGAGCAGATTGAGGCCGAGCATGCGCTCGAGGGTCTCGGGCTCGAGCTGCCAGAGAGGAATTCCGCCGGCATAGCCGCCGACGGTGTTGACGAGCACGTCGAGGCGGCCGAACCGTGCCAGGATCTGCTCGACGAGGGCAGCGGTTGCGCGCGCATCGGTGACGTCAACGTTGAATCCGGCAAGGCGGCTGGCGGCATCGCCGGCGGCGCTCGAGAGGGAAGTGAACTCCGCTTCATGGCGCCAGGTGACCGCAACCTGCGCGCCGTGCTCGAGGAAGGCGAGGGTGACGGCGCGGCCCAGGCCGCCGGTGCCTCCGGCGACGAGGACGACTTTGCCGGTGAAATCAATATTCATGGAGCACTCCTCGAGGAGGGATCAAGGAACCAGTATCCCACGAAGATTCCCGCTGCGCTTCCGCGGCAAGTGGCTGGGGAATCGCGACGCTTCAGCGAAATCCCGCTTCCCGGATTCCGCGCGCCAGGCAGGAATGGGATGGCGCACACCCGGCGCACTCGGCCGCGCCGATCGGCGGTCTGGTGCGTGCGGCGCGAAGGTTGATACACTGGAGATCGACGCGCCCCGCGTGCGAGCTCGTAGCTCAGTTGGTAGAGCAACGCCCTTTTAAGGCGTGGGTCCTGGGTTCGATTCCCAGCGAGCTCACCATTGCATGGAGCAGACGCGGCCTTCGGCCGCCAGGCCGCCTTTGGGGTGCTCCCGATGGCCGCAGGAACGCGGCTCACGCCGTGGGAAACAGGATCTCGGTGATGGCTTCGGCCTCCGGCGTTTTGCTCGGATCGGTCACGTAGTTTTCGATGTTGAAGCCGTCGCGGAGCGGGATACGCTGCTCAGCCACGAGCTGAACGAGACGGCCGGTAGCCGGACCGAGCTGCGCGTAGGGGCCCGTGAGCACAAAGCGGGTGTACTTGCCGCCCAAGAACTTCTCGTAGCGCAGGCCGGCGGGCAAATCGGCCGGCGGGGCGGCGAGCATGTAGCCGGCGCGGTAAATCTGCGGGCCCATTTTGTAGAGGCTCATGGCTCCGGAGACCGTGTAGCGCTTCTTGAGCTCGGGCATGAATGCGGAAAACTCCTGCCAGGCCTGCGGCGCGTTCTGCGGGAACGGACCAATCTTTTCAAGGAAGACGTAATGGGTTTCGGGCCAGTGGACGGTGTCGGGCGTTTCATTCAGGCTCATCGGAATCTCCTATGCGAATTGAGCTTAGGGCGACCCTTTCCTGCCGGTTTTCCACAGCCGGCCAGTGCGCGATCTTCCGTTGTTAACCGCAGTTGAATCTTATCAATATTGCGAAACCCTCAAGTAAAAGTTTGAGTAGCTCACGCGGGCGAAAGCCGCTCGAGGGGAGGGAGCTTGGCCAGAAATCGCGCGGCGAACTCGACGCTGTAGTGCTCGAGGAGCTGCTCGATGCGCCCGGGATGGTGAGAGCAGACGATGAGGCCGGCGTGGTGGTGCTTCTTCATGCGGTGAACGATCTCCGGGTCATTGAAGGCTGAAGTGTCGGGATCGGCGGACTGAGCCAGGCAGAGCACGCTGCCGGCGTAGTTTGCGAGCGCGCTGGGCGGCGCGTAAGGCTCGTGGCGCAGGTCGGCGGCCTCGATCTTGGCCCATTCGCGCCAGAGGTTGACGCCGGTCGAGTACTCGACCACGTCGGCGATGAAGGCGCCGCCGACGCGGGCGGCGATTTCGAGGAAGTAATAGCGGCCATCGGCGCGGGCGCGGATGAACTCGGCGTGGGTGACGCCGCGCACCAGGCCGAGACCGGGCGCGAGGCCGTGGTTGATCCCGGTCAGCTCGCGCCAGTCCTGGCTGGCGCGATCGACGGTGCGGGTGGTGAACACGCCGCCCTCGTGCATCAGCTCGATGGGAGGGCGGCCGTAGCGGTGCACCGTGGAAAAGACCACCTTGCACCCGCTCACGATCGCATCCACGTGGAAGATGTCGCCGGGGACGAATTTCTCGAGCAGAAAATGGCTCTGCCGGTCGCCGAGCTCGTCAAGGGCGCGCCATACCTGCTCGGGCTCGTGCATGCGGCGGATGCCCGCGGCCGAGGCCTCGGAGCGCGGCTTGAGCAGCCAGGGCGGCGGAATGCGCTGCATGAACTCCCGCAGCTCGTCGTAATTCAGAACGCGGCAGAAGTCGGGCACCAGATAGCCCAGGGCGCGGGCGATGACGCGCATGGCCAGCTTGTCGCGATAGCAGGCGGCGGTGGTCAGGCCCATGCCGGGAATGCGCATGTGCTCGCGCAGGGCGGCCGCGGTTTCCAGGTCAAATTCGTCGAGCGCGGCCACGCGGTCGAAGCGCCGGCCGCGGGCCATCCAGGAGACGGTGTTGAGAATCTGCTCGCGGCTCAATCCGGCGGGCATGGTGGCCAGGTCTTCGAGCGCGTCGCGGGGCCAGCCGGCGTCGCGCAGGCTGTCGAGGGTGAGCAGGGTACACTGCACGCCCAGCGCCGCGCACTGACGGATAAACTCGTGGCCCTTCTCGTAGCTGGCGATCAGCAGAAGCCGCTCGGCTCGGTCCGGCATCGGCCCTCCGGTCAACATCGGCCAACCTCCTCGGTCCCGCAGCCGGCGTTAACTCTCTGGTTACATCGAAGGTCCATGTATGCAAGTTGGGAACCGGTTACTCAATAGCCATGGACCTCGAATGAGGATAGTTCTACCATAGACGCTGCGACTTCATTCCAGCACTGGAGAGACTTGAAAACGAGGAAAGCCATGTTTGCCCACTGGAGGCGACTGGTGGCGGGGCTGCTGGTAGGCCTTTTTGCCGCCGCGCTCACGTTTAATATCGACGCCGTCGAGCGCCTCTCTTCCAGCCAGCTCATCGGCGCCCTGCAGTTCTTTGGCCGCGTGCTTCTCGTGCCCGGGGTCCTGCTGTCGATGGCCATCAGCCGGGACATGCATCATTTTCCGCTCTGGCTGGCGGCGCTGGGCAATTTGGCGTTCTGGATCGCAGCCGCCCGTTTCGTGGGCATGCTCCTCAACCGGCTGCGCGAGATGAAGAGATATGCGGCGTGGCAGCCGCCGGTGTACGTGCCCGAGGGCCCGCGGATGATCGAGGCCGCGGCCATCACCGGACTGCAGGACGAGTGCATCAAGCGGTGGCACGCGAGTTCGGGATCAACCGCGGGGCGCGAGGAGAACGAATGGCTGGACGCGGTGGAGCGCCAGCACCGCGCCAACTTCGATCTCTGGCACATCGAGGACGAGGCGCGCGCGCCCGGCGCAACCGACACTGAGGTGGCGCGGGTGAAGCGGCGCGTGGATGAGACCAACCAGCGGCGCAACGACCTGACCGAGGAGCTGGACCAAATCCTGGTGGCGTGGCTGGAGGAGCGCGGTCTTCCCCGCGCCTCGGCGCCGCTCAACTCCGAGTCGCCCGGACTCATCATCGACCGGCTCTCGATCCTGGCGCTCAAGATCTTTCACACTTGCGAAGAGGCGGCGCGCGAAGACGCGCCGGCCGGCCACGCGGAGCGCAACCGGGAGCGGCTTGCTATTCTCGAAGAGCAGCGCGCCGATCTGGCCGGGTGCCTGGACGCCTTGTGGTACGAGACCCTGGCGGGCACGCGGCGGTTCAAAATGTACCGGCAGTTGAAAATGTACAACGACCCCTCGTTGAATCCCGCGATTTACGGCAAGGTTTCGAACATCCGCGGCGCCTGACGACGCGCGCTCGATTCGGAAACAGGCAGAGGGCCGCAGTCCGGAGCCGCAAAATCGATTGCGCTGCGCATTTGACGTGCAGCGGGCGAATGCGTATAAAGAGGGCTCAAGCAGCGTTGTTCCCAGGAGACGGGTTTGTCCCGGGAGAATCGGGTGCAGCCGTTTGCCGCAGGGAAGGCGTGCGACCAGGACCATGATGCAAGAGGCCAGAACCGCGGCTCAAAGCCGCAAGAAAACTGCTTCTGCGGCCGGCAAGCCCGACGGCCGCTCCAGCGCGGGCACCGGCCCCGCTTACCAGCATTACCAGGCTGCGCTGCAACTGCTGCAACAGGGCAAGTACGAAAAGGCGCTTGCGGCCCTAGAAAAGCTGCTTCCCGAGGCTCCTCTCGAGCTCAAGGAGCGTTGCCGCATGTATATGAGCACATGCCGGCGGCAGATGGAGAAGCCGGCGCTCGAGTTCCGCACCCCGGAAGAGCACTACGACTACGCCGTCTCGCAGTTGAATACCGGCTTTTACGAGGACGCGCGCGAGCAATTCAATCTGATCCTCGGCGGGCACCCGGGCGCCGATTACGCCTATTACGGTCTGGCCGTGCTCGATGCCGTGACCGGGCGGGTGCAGGATTGCCTTTTGAACCTTTCCCGCGCCATCGAGCTCAACCCGCGCAACCGGCTGCAGGCGCGCGTGGACAACGACTTTCAGAGCATGGTCGACGATCCCCGGTTCACCGAGCTCCTGTATCCTGAAGTTCCCTGAGGGATTTCAGGCCGGCGCCAGCAATGCAGCCCCTGCGCCGGATGGAGACGGGGGCGGGCCGAGAGGAAACACCGGAGATGAATTGCCCGTCATCGCCTGTCCTTCTGCTGCCGCCGGTGTGGGCTTCCCGGCCGATTCCAAGGGTCCCTTGAATCCAGGCGCCTCACTCTTTCGCGAGCCGCAGGCGGAGCCGGCTTCCGGTCCCGTGCGCCCGCTGCGCGTGGTGGCCATCGGCGGCGGCACGGGGCTTTCCACGCTCCTGCGCGGGCTGCGCCGGCATGTGGCGGTGCCGGGGCAGAGCGATCCCGAGGCGGAGGCGGTTGCCGACCTGGCCGCGGTGGTGACCGTCACCGACGACGGAGGGTCGTCCGGCCGGCTGCGCCAGGACTTCAACATGCTGCCTCCGGGCGACCTGCGCAACTGCATGGTGGCGCTCAGCGAGGAAGAGGATCTGCTCACGCAGCTCTTCGGGCACCGCTTCCGCCGCGGTGACGCCCTGAAGGGGCATAACTTCGGCAACCTGTTTGTGGCTGCGCTAACGGAGATTACGGGCGACTTCGCCCAGGCAGTGCAGCTTTCGTCGAAGATTCTGGCCACGCGCGGCCGCATTTATCCCGCAACCACGGCCAACACCACGCTGGTGGCGCGGATGGACGACGGCTCGCTGGTGCGCGGCGAGACCAACATCACCGCCAGCCGCCGCCGCATCGTGGAGCTCACGCTCGATCCGCCGGCTCCGGCGCCGCTGCCGGAGACGCTGGAGGCGATCGAGCGCGCCGACCTGATCACGGTGGGGCCCGGCTCGCTCTATACCTCGCTGATCACCAATCTGCTGGTGGAAGGGATTCCCGCGGCGCTCGCCGCGGCGCGCGGTTTGCGCGTTTACATTGCCAATCTGATGACCCAGGCCAACGAGAGCCTGAACCTGACGGCATCGGAGCACATCGAGCGCATCTACGAGCACACGCACGCGCCCATCTTCGATTGCGCGCTGGTGAACACGGCGCCGTTCTCCGCGGAGACGCTGGCCCGCTACGCGGCTGAGGGCGCGTCGCCCATCGCGGCCGACGTCGAGCGCATTCAGGCGCTCGGCTTGCGCTGCATCGCCGGCGATTTTTCGAGCGAGGAAAACGTGGTGCGCCATGCCGCCGGCCGCGTGGCCAACGCCCTGCTGGAGCTGGCGCGCAATCGCGCCGCATCCCAGGAAAATTCTCGATAAAAAGCATTTTCAAGTGTTGACGGCTCGATATAGAGTCGAAGAGCGGGCTTCACTCTCCTGCGCGATGAGGAGGACTGATGCGAAAGTTCGAACCCTGGGCTATGTTATGTTGTTGCGTTATCGCTTTTGCCGCCAATGCCCATAGTCAGTTATGGCCTAAGGCAGGCTTGTGGGAAGTAACATCCCAAACGAGCACGGGAGGCTGCTATGTTCAGATGCCCAACGGAGCGAAAGCTTACCCTGGGCCGACCACCAATTGCGAAGAAATGGCTCGGATGACCGGAGGAACGGTGGTGCGCGGTGACGGCGACACAACGGCAGGCGCTTCTCCTAATGCGCCCATCACAGCACAGGTGTGCGTGACACAGGCGATGATCGACAAATACGGAAGCCAGTCGTCGAATTCACCGCGCGACGGTTGCCACATGTCGGATGTTGTGACCACGCCAAGCGGCATGACCGCGAAGATGGTTTGCGCCGGCCGTATGAATGCGACCGGGACCGTGCAGACAACATTTGTCGACGCGAATACGGTCAAGTCGACGTTGCATATGACAGTGACCATGCCGATGGGGTCGGCGAACCAGACTTTCGACACCTTCGACACGATGGTGCGGTCCACCTCGGTATACAAAGGCACCGACTGCGGCAGCGTAAAGCCGCTGGCGATGCCGGCCGGGCAGTAAGGCGAATCGCCCATCAAGGCTGAGCGCGCCGTTCTTCCGTAACCAAGCTGTTCGACAAATCGCTTTCTTCAGGGCGCGCACGACGTGTACATTGAGGGCGCGCCCTGTGCATTCTTGAGGGCGCCCAAAAGGAGGAACGATGCAAGTCCGCAAGATGGCGCTCGCGGTGGGCGCAGGGTTGTTGCTTTTCACCACGCTTGCCGGGGCGCAGGGCCGCAAACCGGGCCTGTGGGAGATCACGACCACCATGACCTGGCAACAGTCGCCGTTTCCGCCGGGCATGCAAATGCCGCCCCAGGCTGCGGCGGCCTTTGGCGGCGCTCCGCGCACCATTCAGTACTGCCTGACGCAGGAGATGATCGACAAATTTGGCGCGCCCATGCCGCAACAGTCGCCGCGGCAGAGCTGCCAGGTGGCGAATGTGCAAAAAACGGCGAACAGCATGAGCGCCGACTGGATCTGCACCGGAGCCATGAGCGGCAAAGGCTCGATGGAGTCGCATTGGAGCGACAACGGGACGGCCACCGGCAAGCTGCACTTTGTGGGGACGATGCAGATGGGGGCGAATCCCACGCCCATCGAATGGACTTCGCAATCGACTTCCGTCTACAAAGGGCCCGATTGCGGCAGCGTGCAGCCGCCGCCCATGCCGGCGCAGCAGCAGTAAGCGCGCAGCGCAAGTCCGCCTCCGCGGTTTAGATTAGGCTCTGGCGCTCCGCCCATGAGGGGCAGTGCGCCGGAGCCGACTCTCATGCCGACCCAGAGTGAAAAGGGGCGCGCGTTTCGCGCCCTGCACGAGCGCAAGCAAGCATTTCTCATTCCCAACCCCTGGGACATCGGGTCCGCGCGGTTGCTGGCGCGCACGGGCTTTGAGGCGCTGGCGACCTCGAGCGCCGGCTTTGCCTATTCCATGGGCAAGCCCGACTATGGCGTGACCCGCGAGGAGATGATGGCGCACGTGCGCGCGCTTGCCGCCGCGGTCGACCTGCCCGTGAGCGGTGATCTTGAGAACGGATTCGGCGATGCGCCAGAGACGGCGGCCGAAACCATCCGCCTGGCTGCGGCCGCGGGCCTGGTGGGCGGTTCGATTGAGGACGCGACGCAGAACCGGGACGCGCCGATCTACGAAATTGCGTACGCGGCGGACCGGGTGCGCGCCGCGGCGGAGGCCGCGCACGCCTTGCCGTTTCCGTTCACGCTGACCGCGCGTGCGGAGAATTATCTGCATGGGCGGGCCGATCTCGACGACACCCTTCGCCGCTTACAGGCCTTTCAGGAGGCGGGCGCCGACGTGCTCTACGCGCCGGGGCTGAGCCGGCTTGACGATATTGAAACTGTGGTCCGGTCCGTCGACCGGCCGGTGAATGTGCTCGCGCTGGCGCACCTCGACGTGGCTGCGCTCGAAAAAATCGGCGTGCGGCGCATCAGCGTGGGCAGCGCGCTGGCGCGCGCAGCCTACAGCACCCTGCTGCGGGCGGCCGAAGAGATGCGCGCAGAGGGAACGTTCACCTATGCTGCGGAGGCGGTGAGCACGCGGGATCTGAACGCGATGTTGTGAACGCGAATGTGGGACGCGCCACTGATTACTCTTCGATGGTCCGCTTGAGCTGGCCGCAGGCGGCGTAGATGTCGCGGCCGCGGGGCTGGCGCAGGTAGACGGGAACGCCGGCGACGGCGAGGATCTCCTGGAACACGTCAACGGATTCGGCTGAGGGCATGGCGTAGTCGAGGCCCGGGCCGGGATTCCACGCAATCAAATTCACCTTGGCGGGCAGGCCGGAGCGGCGCACCAGCCGCGCCACTTCCCTGGCGTGTTCGGGGCGATCGGTGACGCCGCCCAGCAGGACATATTCAAACGTGATGCGCTCGTGCGGGCGCAGGCGCATGGGGCGCACCGCGTCCATCACCGCCTGGATGGGCCATTTGCCGTTGATGGGCATGATGGCGCTGCGGATCGCGTCGTTGGGCGCGTTCAGGCTGATGGCGAGCTTGGGGCGCAGCTCCGGGGGCTCCTGGGCAAAGCGCTCAATACCCGGAACAATCCCCGACGTCGAAACCGTCATGCGCTGGGGGCTCAGGCCCACCTCATGCACCAGCAGGCGCACCGCGGCCATAAAGGCGTCGTAATTCAGGAACGGCTCGCCCATGCCCATGAAGACCAGGTTGAGCCGGTCGCGCCCCGGCTGGACGCCATGTCGCGCCATCACGGCTACCACCTGGCCGGCGATCTCGCCCGCATTGAGATTGCGCTGCAGGCCGAGCCGCGCCGTGAGGCAGAACTGGCAATTCACCGCGCAGCCCACTTGCGAGGAGACGCAAATAGTTGCGCGCGTCCATGTCTTACGCTGTCTCACCGGTAAGACAGCCGCGAGACCCGGCGCAGAGGAAGCGTTTCTCATCTTCGTTGCTTCGCCTTCGGAGGACGCCCTTGCGGCCGGCTGCATCTCGAGGCCATCCGATGAATCGCCGGCCTCGCCCCCATCGCCGTCGGGCATCCAGACCGTCTCCACCGTCTCCGCCGAGGAATCGGGAGGTGGGTTGGGGACCTGCTCCCGATTCCCGTTTTGGCACTTGATGAGGTAGCGTTCCGTGCCATCCACGGAGCGGAAAACTTGCACGATCTGCGGCCGATCGACCGTCCAGCCCTCGCCCGCGAGCGCCCGGCGCACTTTGCGGGGCAGCGTGGAAATCTCGTCGATCTCCGTAACCCATTGACGATAAAGCGCATGCGCCAATTGCTGGCCGCGCCAGGCCGACTGGCCAATTTTCTCCATATGCGCGGCCAGCACCTCTGCATCCAATCCAAAGAGCGGCCTCCGGCTCCCGCTCGCGGGCGCCGCCAAGTCTAATCGGACGGGATGGCTGGATTCGCGGGTCACGGCTGGGGTCAGCATAGAGCATTTTCTCCTCCAGCGCAGCCGGCAGCCGCAAGACGAGTCTAACAAACCACTGGGTCTATTACCTTTCATTTGAGAACAAGCACCGGCAGCGTGCCGAAAAACGCCCGTTGCCCTACAATCGAATTTCAGCCTGGTCAAGATGAATCACGAGCGCAATCTTCGCCGCACTGTACTGCCGAACGGCCTGATCGTCCTGACCGAGCGCATGGAGCATCTGCGTTCGGTGGCGATGGGCGTCTGGGTCAAGTCGGGCTCCCGCTGCGAGCCCGCGGAGACCAACGGCATCTCGCATTTTGTGGAGCACATGCTCTTCAAGGGCACGCGCTCGCGCTCGGCCCAGCACATTGCGCGGGAGATGGACTCCATCGGCGGCAACCTGGACGCCTTCACCAGCAAGGAGACCATCTGTTTCAACGTGAAGTCGCTGGCCGATCACGTGCCCATCGCGCTGGACGTGCTCTCTGACCTGGTGCTGAACCCGATCTTCGCGCCCGTGGACATCGAGCGCGAGCGCGGCGTGATTCTCGAAGAGATCAAGATCGACGAAGATAATCCCGACGTGCTGGTGCACGAGCTGTTCACGCAGAGCTTCTGGAAGGGTCAGCCGCTGGGCAAGCCCATCCTGGGCACCACGGAGACGGTGGGGCGCCTGGGGCAGAATAATCTCTTTGCCTATCACGGCGACTGGTTCCACGGCGGCAACATGGTGTTTTCCGCGGCCGGCAATCTTGAGCACGACGGCTTTGTGGAAGCGGTTGCGAACAAGTTTTCCACGCTGCCGGCCGGCGAGGTCCGCGGCGGTCTGGGCGCACCCACGGCGAGCGCGCGCATCCAGCTGCACAGCAAGAAGTCGCTGGAGCAGGTGCAGATCTGCCTGGGCGTGCCGGCGCCGCCCATCACCGACGAGAGCCGCTACGCCACGCTGATTCTCAACACCGTGCTCGGCGGCGGCATGAGCTCGCGCCTCTTCCAGACCATCCGCGAGGAGCGGGGCATGGTCTACTCGATTTACTCCGACTTGAGCCCCTATCGAGATACCGGCACGCTATGCGTTTACGCGGGCACCTCGGCGGGCAAGGCGCTTGAAGTCGTAGAGCTGATCCTGGCCGAGCTCCGCAAGCTGAAAGAGGAGCCACTGGGCAGCGAGGAGCTGACCCGCGCCAAGGACCAGCTCAAGGGCAACATCCTTCTCGGGCTCGAGAGCTCGAACTCGCGCATGGCCAACCTGGCGCGGCAGGAGATGTACTTCCGCCAGTTCTTCACCGTAGAAGAGATTATTGCCCGCATCGACGAAGTGACGAGCGAGCAGGTGCAGGCGATGGCGCAGCGACTGTTCGACCCCGAAGCGATTGCCGTGACCCTCCTCGGCCGCCTGGACGGCCTCAAGCTCACTCGCGCCCGGCTGGCGTGTTGAAGGTTCCCGGCCGGGCATT
>JASHUF010000393.1 GCA_030040175.1 Acidobacteriaceae bacterium | reverse complement strand
CCGCGCGAAACCCGGCCCACCGCGAAGGGCCCTTCGAGCTTCACGTGAAACCACTCGCCGAACTCGCGCCAGTCTGTCAGCGCGCGCCACACCCGCTCCACGGGGGCTTTGAGCTCGACGCTTTTTACGATGCGGTCTTCCATGATAGGCAACCTCCAGGTTGCATATTAACGCGAGCCGGCAAAAAGGGCAACCATCCGGTTGCATCTTTCGGGGGGCTGCATCGTCCTAAGAGCCGGAGCGGCAAAGCCGCCCGATCGCCGGCGCGGCCCCTGCGCCCCCTGCACCCGGAGCCGCCTCTGCGCTATCCTGAGAGGGCGCGCCCGTAGCTCAGCTGGATAGAGCGAATGCCTCCGGAGCATTAGGTCGGGAGTTCGAATCTCTCCGGGCGCACCACCCTTCCAATTCTTCTTCCGCCGCCCGGGGGTCCGCTCGCGATTCGCCCGCGGGCGATGGCGCAAAATCGAATTTCCTCCCAGCTCCATTTCGGCTCACCGGCAAACCGCAGCGCCGTCTTCGCGGTATCAGAATGGAACTTGCTGTCCCGGCGCATGGCCAATTCGATGTACACGTACATCTTTCGGGTCATTCCCGCCAGTTTTCGGTAGTTTCCCGGTAATCAATTGTGCAAACATTAGTAACCTCGCATAGATCAGCCGGACGACGCTCGATTCGCTCAAGTTCCGGCGCCTTGCGCACGAATCGGCGGCTCTCCCCCGGCCCGCCCGGTCGCGTTTCCAGCGCGGCCATGCTGCCCTGAGGGAAAAGCAAACCGCCTGAATATCGCCTACGGAGTTGCTGAATGAATCGCGGATTCGCTGGAATCGTCCGCCGGGTGAATGCGGACATCCACACACGCAGACACATCTGCGCGTGCAACCGGAAGGCCGCATTGGCGGCGATGTTGCTCTTGGTCCCGGCAATGATTTTTGGTGTGTTGAGCGTCGCGGCTCCGGGCGCGCACGCGCAATCGGTCTTTAATCCCGAGCCGGTGGGCACGGCTTCGGGCACGCAGGCGGTTTCGGTTCCCATTACCGTTTCGGGCACGGAGACCGGCGTTGCCATCCTCACCGGCGGTGCAGCGGGCCTCGATTTCGCCGCGGGATCGGGCGCCTCCACCTGCACCGGCGGCTTGACGGCGGGCACGCCCTGCACTGCCTATGTCACCTTTACGCCGACGGCTCCGGGCACGCGCACCGGCGCGGTGGTGGTGGTGGGCACGGCGGGTACGACGACCACGGTTCTGGGCACGGCGTACATTGCCGGCACCGGAACCGGCTCGCTCGGTGTGATCGTTCCCGGCAATATGACTCCGGTGGCCGGCCAGGTGGACACGTATCTGGGCTCGGCGGGCGACGGTGGTCCGGCGACGCAGGCCGTGCTCTACCTGCCCACGGGCGTAGCCCTCGATGGCGCGGGCAACATGTACATTGCCGACAGCGTGCATAACCGCCTCCGCATGGTGTGCGCCAGCGCCACCAGCGCCCAAATTCAGGGAACCACGTGCACGGCTGCGGGCATCATCTTCACCATCGCCGGCGACGGCAGCTCCGGCAACTCAGGAAACGGACCTGCTTCAAGCTCGGTGCTGAACCAGCCCAACGGCGTGGCCGTCGATGGGGCCGGGAACGTCTACATCGCCGACACCGGCAACAATGAGATTCGCGAGATCGTGGCCGCCACGGGGCAGATCGTCACCGTAGCCGGCGGCGGCACCGGCTGCGCCGCCCAGACCGACTCGCTCGGCGACGGCTGCACCGCGCTTCAGGCCTCGCTCAACGCGCCTCTCGGCGTCACCCTCGATACCAGCGGCAACCTCTACATCGCCGACACCTCCAACGACCGCATTCGCGAGGTTTCAAGCGCGAGCGGCGACATCGCCACGGTGGCCGGCGGCGGCACCGGCTGCGCCGCCCAGAAGGACTCGGCCGGCGACGGCTGCACCGCGCCCGAAGCCTCGCTCAACACCCCCTACGGCGTTGCCTTCGACGCTGCCGGCAACATGTACGTTCCCGACTCGGGCGACGATCGCGTGCGCCTGGTCTCGGCCGTAAGCGGAGCCATTACTCCGGCGAGCCTCATCGCCGCCTTCGCCGGCGACGGAACCCAGGGCTACCAGGGCGATGCCGGTCCGGCCGCAAGCGCTGAACTATGGGCGCCCTCCGGCGTTGCCCTCGACGCCGCAGGCAATGTCTACATTGCCGACACGCAGAACCAGGCCATCCGCAAAGTAAGCTCTCTCAACGGCGACATCTCCACCCTGATCAAAGCGGGCGAGGGCACGGTTTACTATCAGAACGCCTTCATCACCGCCGGCCTCTACGCGCCCACCGGCATCGCCCTGGACGCGAGCGGGGATGTCTACATCGCCGACGCGCTCGACATGGTGATCCGCGAGATCCAAAGCAATTTCGCCGCGCTCGATTACAAGGTGGCCGTGCGCCAGGGTTCCCAGTCCGCCGACATGCCGGTGACCGTTGAAAACGACGGCAACGACAGCCTCGACATCACCGCGGTCACGGCCGGAACCAATGCGCAGCTTGACAGCGCGGTCACGACGTGCGGTTTGCCCCCCGATCTGCCCGTCTCCGGCGATTGCGTGGTCGGCGCCATCTTTGCGCCGACTTCGTCGGGCAATCCCCTTACCGGGGACATCGAGGTCACCAGCCAGACCGTCAACTCGCCGCTCGAGATCGAGCTGGTGGGCGATGCGCTGCCCGTCAACTCCACCACCACGGCCGTCAGCTCCGCGCCCAACCCGTCGAATTACGGCCAGATCGTCACCTTTACCGTCGCCGTGACCACCGGCGCCGGAACAGGGAGCCTTACGGGGACGGTCAGCCTGGTGGACACCTACGATGGCGGAAACACCACGCTGGTGTCCGGCCTGGCCGTCAACTCCTCCGGCACGGCGACGTTTCAGATCTCCACTCTCGGTGTCGGCGAGCACTCCATCGTCGCCTCCTATAGCGGAGACTCCGGGCATTACGCGAGCTCGTCTACGGACAACGGCGGCCTTCCCCTGCTGCAATACGTCAACGAGGTCACGGCCACCTCGATCAAATCGAGCGCAAACCCGTCGCAGCCCGGGCAGAACGTCACCTTCACGGCCACGGTCTCCATCTCCGGCGGGGGCGGCGTCACTCCGGACGGAACCGTCACCTTCATGAACGGCGCCGCTACGCTGGGCACGGTGCCCCTGGCCGGCGGCGCCGCGGCTTACTCCACCGCCGCCCTTCCCGTGGGTCTGAATCCGATCACGGCCGTCTACAGCGGCGATTCCAGCAACGAAATTCTGGGCAGCACCTCCAAGGTGCTCGACCAGGAGGTGCAGGGAAGCTCGACCGTAAACCTTGCTTCGTCGCTCAACCCGTCGGTCTTCGGAAACTCCGTCACCTTCACAGCCGTGGTTACGTCCTCATCCGCTTCAACGCCCACCGGAACCGTGACCTTCTACGACGGCACCACCAAACTCGGCACCGGCACGCTCGCGGGCACGCCGGATGCGGCCACCTACACCACGGCCGCGCTGGCCGTGGGCGCGCACTCGATGACCGCGGTCTACTCCGGGGATACGAATAACGGCGCCGCGACCTCCAACGCCGTCAGCCAGACCGTCAATCCGACCACGACTGCGGCCACGGTTTCCGCAGCGCCGAACCCCGGCATCGCCGATGAGCCCATCGCCCTCACGGCCACGGTCAAAGTGACAGCGGGCAGCGCCACGCCCACCGGGACCGTCACCTTCACCTCCGGGACCACCACTCTGGGAACCGCGGCGCTGGGCGCCAACGGCACGGCGACCATCAACCCCTCGCTTGCCGCCGGAACCTATCAGGTCGTCGCCACTTACTCCGGTGACACCGACGACGGCGGCAGCGCCTCGGCCGCACTGGCGCTCATCGTGAACCTGGCCGCTTCCACCACCTCGCTCAGCGTCTCGCCGAATCCGGCGGTGACCGGGACCACTGTCACTTTCACCGCGTCCGTTACCGGCACGGGGGTGGCGCCCACGGGTACGGTGACCTTTCTCTCCGGAGCCGCCACCCTGGGCACGGGCACGCTCAGGAGCGGCACGGCCACCTTCACGATCAATACGCTCGCGGTCGGCAGCTACTCCATTTCCGCCGATTACGGAGGCGACGCCAACAACGCCGCCAGCAGCTCGGGCGCGGTGAGTCTTTCGGTGACGCTGATTCCCACCACCACCAGCCTGGCCACGTCCACGACCACCGGCGCCAACCCGCAGACGATTCTGATCGCGGTGGTCGAGGGAACTACCGGTCCCACGCCCACCGGCACGGTGACATTTACAGACGGGGGCACCGTCATCGGCTCGTCTGTGCTCGACGCGAGCGGCGTGGCCACGCTCATTCCCAACCTGCCCACGGGCAACTATCTCATTGTTGCCGGCTACGGCGGCGACTCGCTGCACAGCCCGTCCACCTCGACGCCCGTGGGCATTACCGGCGCGCCTGCGGACTTCAGCCTCAGCGTAACTCCGGCGACGCTCTCGCTCAAAGCCTCGCAGAACGCGACGCTCACCGTGAGCCTCACCTCTGAAGGCGGCTTTACCGATACCATCGGACTCGGGTGCGGATCTCTTCCCGCGGGCGTCACCTGCCTGTTCTCCTCAAACCAGCTCAAGCTGGCAGCGAACGGAACCGCAACCGCGCAGTTGAGCATTGACACCAACACACCCATCGGCGGCGGAGCGACCGCGATGAACCACCCCTCGGCGCCGGCTGCGTCCCTCGCCGGCGTATTTCTGCCCTTGAGCGCGTTCTTCGGCTGGGTCTTCTGGCGGTTGCGCCGGCGCAGCCGGGGAGTGCTCACTGTGCTCCTGGTGCTGGCGCTTTCGGCGGGCGCGCTCGTGGCCACCGGCTGCAGCGGGTACAGCTCCAGCACCGCGGCACCGGGCACGTATGTGATCCAGGTAACCGGAACCGGCACCAGCAGCGACGTCATCCACTACCAGAACGTCTCGCTGACGATCACGCAATAGTAAGGAAAGCAATCATTCCACTCGGCACAGGAGAGCGATGAAGAACTTCCACGATTCTTGCAAGTTTGTGGGCGAAGGACGGCGCATCGTGGGCCTGATGCAGTCCCGGCTTTTGCGGACTCTCGCGGCGGCTGTTGCCGCCGCATGCCTGGGAACGCCGGGTGCAGCGCGCGCGCAGGTGCTGCCCTCGGCCATGGCGGGCGGATTCCGGCTGTCGGCCGGCGGCGCCGCGTCCGGTTCTTACATCCAGTACGGCGAGAGAGACCTGGGCGGCGTTTCGGCTTTTGTGGATGCCGAAACCCATCACCGGCTGGGGATTGAAGGCGAGGGCCGCTGGCTCGAGTTTCACCAGAACGAACAGGTTCACGTCGAGACCTACTCTGCCGGTCTGCGCTATCACATGAACTTCGGCCGCTTTCAGCCCTACGCCAAGGGCCTGATCGGCTTCGGTGACTTCAACTTCCCCTTCAGCTATGCTCATGGGCGCTATCTGGTGGTCACCGGGGGCGGCGGCTTAGACTACCGCTGGACGAGCCGGATTCAGTTCCGCCTTCCCGACGTCGAATACCAGGACTGGCCGCAGTTCACCTACGGCGCCATGTCCTCGGTGGGCATCAGCGCGGGCGTGAAGGTGGGCATCTTCTGATGCGACGGGCGCGCTCTCCCGCGCCGCAAGAACCGGCAGCCCCGCGCTTGCGAGACTCACCCCCTGGCTACGCTCCCGGGCTGGCCTGCCCGGGCTTTGCCGCTCCGCCGGCGGCTGGAGCCTGCGCCGGCGGCGCAGGCTGGATGACGCCTTGTGGCGTTTTCGCAGGCGGCTTCGCCGGGGCGTTGCCGGGTTGCGAATCGGGATTGGGCGAGCCTGTTTTTTGCGAATCCGGCTGCGAACTCGCGGATGGCGCGGCGCCGCCCGCAGGCGCGGAGGGTTCCGGGCCGGCTGCCGGCGCAGACGATTCCGCAGGCGCAGCCTTCGCGGGCGCAGGCAGCGGTGCATGCGTCCTGGCGGTTTCCGCCGCCGGCGGCAAGATCGGTGTCACCGGAAGGCTGAGGGTCTGCACCGTGCCTGGGTCGTCGCGCAACTTCAGGTAGAGAACTCCGTCCGAGGGGTGAGGCACAATCAGCTCCGTTCCGGTAAAGTCCGGGGGGACCTCGGTGGGATTGGCGAAGTCGGCGGTCGAGGCGATGGAATTGGCCAGGAAAAGGTTCGATCCATCCAGCGCGCAGGGTTTCAAGAGCGAGCGCGGGCAACGAAGCTCCTTGAATCCCGGGGTCCGCACCAGGGTTCCCAGGGGAATCCAGTCGCCTGTGGAGCCGTCGGCGGCAACCGCGCGCACCTGGATAGGCCCGAAAGCCGAGGAGCCGAACCGGGAAAGCGGATCGATGTTACCGACGGCGGTCTGCGCATCCTCGAGCATCAGGCTGCCGTCGGCCACGTCGAGCATGGTGTGAAAGCTCGAGTCGGCCGCGGCCACTTCCACCTGCTCATCGCGCGGAAACTCCGCAGGCCGGCTCGACTTAAGAAAGAACACCAGCCGGGCGTCCACCGGGAGATCCTCGGAGCTGCTGAATTCGACCGGCGCCGGCGCGGCCGCGGTCATTTCCTGCACCCCCTTGCTCAGAAGGGTGATCTCCGGCCGCGGCGGATTCACAGTCACCGGCGCCTCCAGCACGCGGCCGTCTTTGAGCTCCACGCGCGCGGTGTAATCCCTGCCCGGCGTCAGGCTTGCGGTGGACTCAACCGCGTTCAGAAGAAGCCGATCCATGTCGTCGGCGCGGCTCAGCGTGGAGGGCGTGAGCGCAAGGTTGCCGATCCGCGCCTTGGCCACCTGGTCCAGGCGCGTGCCCCTGAGGTACGCGCTCTTGTCCCCGGCAGAAAGCGTCAGCCGGTCGAGCGACGCGGCGACCTCATAGGCCATCATCTTCATCTCGTCGGGGTGGGCAAGGCCATACTGGTAAATCGCCACCTTGACCGGCCCCGGCGCCGCCCCCTTGAGGGGCAAGGAGACCTCAAGCATGTCCGGCCTGGGCGATGTCCAAGTGAGGCTGTCTGCGCGGCCTCCGCCGGCGAGCTCTTCCACCTTGGCTACGCAGAGCGGACTTTCGCCGGCAAAGTGCAGGGTGTCGTCGCGTCCCACCACCAGCGCGGAGTCGTCCGCAGGCGCAAGCGACCACTTGTCCGCGGCTGCCGCGACCAGGTGGAACGCCGGACCTTTCCAGTCGTCGAACCCCCATTTGCCTGTGACCAGGGCGTTGAACGCGCCGCCCGGCAAGACGGGCACCTTCGACTCCAGCACCAGCCCGCCTGTGCCGGGTTCGGCCTTCACCGGCAGGTCAAGGGGAGCCACCTTCTGTCCTTCGGCCGGTTCGAGGTGCAGTTTGAGATCGTGCGCCAGTTCCGTGGCAAAGATGAGCGGTCCTCCCTCGGCCGGCAAGACCAGCGTTGGGTTATAAGCGCAGAAGCTGTCGGCCGGGCTCACCGGATACAAAGGCTCCGGCCGCGCCGGCCCCAGCGGCGGCAGGGCAACCACCACCACCGACTTGGGGTTGCGGAACGAGGGCGGCATGTTCAGACGCAGGTTCAGGGTATCCGCCGTGGGCAACGCCAGCGCCGGGATGTACTGGAAGTGAGCCGTGTGCAGCGAGGAGAGAATACGGGCCGTATCCACCACCGCGCCCACATAGGGGCTGTAGAGCCCTCCACCGGCGACGCTCGAATAACTGAGCTGGTTCATCAGGTCCGCAGTGGATCCGCTGGTCAGCTGATCCACCAGCGTCTGCGCGTTGGCGTCGTCCAGCACCAGCCCCTCGGAATTCTGCGAGAGACAGCTCCCCTGCTGGTCAAAGGGGCGGTTGAAGCAGTCCTGGTTGATCTTGATACCCAGACTGCGCGCGGCCAGCTCGGCCCGGTCCTTCAGCGATTTCGGGTCGGTCTGCGAAGTCACTTTTACGTCCGACAAGTAGGCCTCAAGCCGCATCCGCTCCCAGCTGGCGGCCTCGAGATCCTGCGCCGCGCGGACGAAGGCTCCCGGACGGCTGCGGACGGCGCTGCGCAGGGTATTGAAGTCCCCTCCGGTCTCCGGCGCCAGGAAGATGAGCGCCTGCTGGGCCTCGGCGGGGACGGTCACGAAGACCCCTTCCTCGCTGGCCTCCCGGGTCCATGTCTCCACGCGCGTAAACCACTCCGGCGGCGGCGGATTGGTCGATCCGCGCAGAAACGCGACCACGAGCACGAAATGCTGGGACTGGCTCGGGGGCAGGTCGGGATGAATCCAGAGGCGGTCGCCGGGAAGCAGATTGGGCGCTTCCGAGATGGGCAGGGTTACATCTCCGCGCTTGACGTGGACATCGACTTTGGGCCCGGAGAGGTCGAATGCCGGACCGTCTACGCAGAACCCGGCAGAAGCAAAGCAGAAAACCAGAGACAACAGGTACGGCAACCATCGGCGCATGCTTTCTATTGTACGAATTTGGGCAGCCGACGTAATCACAGCGTGCAGCCAACTTTTTTGACGGAAATTGCTTCACGGAACCGCCCCGCGGGGTTAATATCGGGTAAACTGGAGGACGCGCGGTTCCGTCTCGCTCCGAATTCTTCTCCAACCCCTTGGGGCAGAGAGAGAAAAGGGCGGTGGGCCTCGGTTGTCGAGGGACCATCCGGCGGGCACGCGCAGCCTTACATTGATTCGAGAACGGACATTGGATTCCTTTTGCTAGACCGATCGAAGCAAGAGACCTCAGGAACAAGTCAAGCTCTTGCTGTCATCGGCGCGGAGTGAGCCTACGCGCAGGCAGATTAGCAAGTCCTTCCCTGGCGCGTACTTGCGCTGCTCGTGCGGCCTACCGGGCTTTCAAATTCAATCGCAACGGGAAAGTGTACCGGGTCCCGATCAAGGCAACGTAGTAGTTTTTATTGCAGTTCTCCTGTTGCTGCAAGGCTGAGCCGCAGCCCAAGAGTGATGCGCCGGGGCAATCCGCTCCCGCGCAGGGCCGGCGAAGCTGTAACCGGGGAATGGCATAAAGCAAAGGCTGTTGGTGCGCGTGCGGTCCGGCCCTCTTAAGACTGGCCGGTTCTTATGTTGCCGCGGCGCGCTCCGGCAGTTGAGCAATGGGAGAGAAAGAAATGAAGTCGACAAGAGCTGCGCAGAACAGCGTAGAAAATGGCAACCT
>JASHUF010000392.1 GCA_030040175.1 Acidobacteriaceae bacterium | reverse complement strand
ATTTTGGGCGTGTATACGGCCCGCTTCACGCTGCCCAGAGCGCGTAAACACCCGTGTACACCTGATTACCCGTGACGGCGGTAACCGATTGAATGCAGAGGTTTCCGGGAATTCAGCGGTTTGGTTGGCGAATTGCTTTAATTAGTGTTGCCCGCATGCGGAAGGGGAAGGAAGATGGGAGTGCACTCGTTTGCTTGGTGGCCGACGTTGATCGTTGTGGGCGTAGCCACGTTCACTGATCTGCGCAGCCGCCGCATCCCGAACTGGCTGGTGCTCCCGTTTCTGCCTCTGGGGGTGGCGGTTTCAGGGTGGTTTGGCAGGTGGCACGGGGTTGAGCAGAGCCTGGCGGGAGCCGGACTGGGAATCCTGATCTTCGGGATTCTTTACTGGAAGTTCGGCATGGGAGCCGGGGATGTGAAACTTTGCGCCGCGATCGGCGCCTGGATCGGCCCCAGCCAATTTCTCATCGCCGTGGTGTTGACAGCCCTAGCCGGGGGTCTGGTGATTCTCGTCTGGGCGGTTTCGAGAAGTCTGCTGCGGATGGTGGGACGGAGAACGCGGGAAGAGGCGTCGTTCGGCAGTTTGATGGAGACCAAGATGCCGTATGCGCCCGCGATTGCGATAGGAACGCTGGCCTCGTTCTTCGCCCGTTAAGGCGTATCAAGGAGCAGAGCAGTTATGGACAGCTTGTTTTCGAGTGAACCGGATCAGAACAACGCGCAGAATGAGAAATATGAAGCAAGGAGCGAGCGCACCGTGACCGCCGATTCATCCGCCTATTTTGGTTCGCAATACCCGGAATCGATCGGCGCCACGGCGTTGTCCATTGCGTTGATTGGGCCGAGCGAAGAGCGGCGAGGGGCGGCGATGCGCGCCATGGCGGGCTCGGCGGGGAACGAAGTGCGCGAGTTTTCGAGCTATCCGGCGAGTCTGGACGAAGTGCCGAAGATGCTTGACCAGCACTTCGACGTGGTCATTCTGGACTTAGACGCGGATCCCGAATACGCGCTGGAGCTGGTGGAAAGCATCTGCGCCACCGGGCCGGTGACGGTCATGGTGTATTCGGAAAAATCGGATCCCGATCTTCTGCTGCGCTGCATGCGCGCGGGAGCGCGCGAGTTTCTCACCATTCCGCTCGACGGCAATATCGTGGCCGAAGCGCTGGTGCGGGCCGCGGCGCGGAGGCCGGTGGTCAAGACGACCAAGAAATCGGCCGGCCGGCTGCTCACCTTTATCGGCGCCAAAGGCGGCGCGGGGGCAACCACGATTGCCTGCAATTTTGCCGTGGCGCTGGCGCAGGACCCGAATCAGAAGACGCTTCTGGTCGATCTCGATCTGCCCCTGGGCGACGCCGCGCTGAACCTGGGCATCGCGGCCGAGTATTCGACCATCAACGCCCTCCAATCCACCAACCGGCTGGATGCGAGCTTCCTTTCGCAGCTTCTGGTCAAGCACAGCTCCGGCGTCTCCGTGCTGGCTGCGCCGGGCAAGTTCATTCCCTACGAAGCCAGCGACGAGGCCATCGACCGGTTGTTCGAAGTGGCGCGCCAGGACTTCGACAACGTCGTGGTCGATTGGGGCTCGCGGCTGGATTTCTCGGGCACGGCGGTGCTCAAGGAGTCGACCACCATTTACCTGGTGACGCAGGCGGGCATTCCCGAGCTGCGCAACTCCAACCGCCTGATCCAGCAGTTTTTCCAGGGATCGTCGCCGCGCCTCGAAATCGTGATCAATCGCTACGAACCGCGCTCGCTGGGCGTGGCCGAGGAGCACATCACCAAGGCGCTGACGCGGCCGGCGCAGTGGAAGATTCCCAACGACTATCCTTCGGTGCGCAAGATGCAGATCAACGCCACGCCGCTGGCGCTGGCGGATACGCCGATTGCGCGGCTGATCAAGCAGATGGCGAAAGCGGCCACGGGGCAGTCCGAGGTGCAGGCCAAGAAGAAGGGGTTCAGCCTGTTCGGATGAGCGGGCTGGGGGAAACGGCAAACAGGAGACTAGGACGGTAGAACGTGGAACTGCTGAATCTGGAAAAGTACAAAGCGGAAATTCATCGCACGCTGATCTCGAAGCTCGATCTCGAAAAGCTTTCGCGCGTGAACTCGAGCCAGGCGCGCCAGGCGGTCTCGAGCATCGTCAAGGAAATCATTGCCGACCAGCGCGTGCCTCTGAACTACGACGAGCAGGAAAAGATTCAGGCCGACCTGCTCGACGAGGTCTTCGGCCTGGGGCCGCTCGAGCCGCTGCTGCGCGATGCCAAGATCTCCGACATCCTGGTCAACGACAAGGACCATGTATTCGTGGAAAAGGGCGGACTGCTGCAGAAGGTGAACACCTCGTTCCGCGACGACCGCCACCTGCTGCAGATCATCGACCGCATCGTATCCCGCGTGGGGCGGCGTGTGGACGAGTCCTCGCCCATGGTGGACGCGCGCCTGCCCGACGGCTCGCGCGTCAACGCGATCATTCCGCCGCTGGCGCTGGACGGTCCGTCTCTCTCCATCCGCCGTTTCGGCACCGGGCCGCTGGCGGCCAATCAACTGGTGCAGTTGAAGAGCATTTCGCCGGAGATGATGGAAGTGCTGTCGGCGGCGGTGAAAGCGCGCATCAGCATCGTCATCGCCGGAGGCACGGGCGCCGGCAAAACCACCTTCCTGAACATTCTGTCGCAGTACATTCCCAACAACGAGCGGCTGGTGACCATCGAGGACGCGGCCGAACTGAGGCTGGCGCAGGAAAACATCGTGCGCCTGGAGACGCGTCCGCCAAATATTGAAGGGCAGGGCGCCATCCGGCAGCGGCAACTGCTGATCAACTGCCTGCGTATGCGGCCCGACCGCATTATCATGGGCGAGGTCCGCGGCGAAGAGGCCTTCGACATGCTGCAGGCCATGAACACCGGCCATGAGGGCTCCATGACCACCATTCACGCCAACACGCCGCGCGACGCCATCTCGCGACTGGAATCGATGGTGGCCATGGGCAACATGAATCTGCCCGAGAAATCGGTGCGCCAGCAGATCGCTTCGGCCATCACCATCGTGGTGCAGGCCACGCGCCTGAGCGACGGTACGCGCAAGGTAACTGCGGTGGCCGAGATCACGGGCATGGAAGAGAACGTGATCAGCATGCAGGAGATCTTCACTTTTCAGAAGAAAGGCATCGGCCCCGACGGCAGAGTGATCGGGGTATTCACACCGACACGGATCCGCCCCAAATTTCTTGAGCGGCTGCGGGTCTCAGGCATTATGCTGCCGCCAACGATCTTCGAGCGGGAGACGCTGGTCAACTGAGGAGCGGGAGCGGAAGGGAGAAACTATGCCAATTGCGATGGTCTTGATATTCGTAGGCGTCTTCACGGTGATTGCCGTGCCCGTCATCGCCATCGGTTCGA
>JASHUF010000391.1 GCA_030040175.1 Acidobacteriaceae bacterium | reverse complement strand
ATTCTGGACCGGACGATGCAGCTTTACCGGCGCAACTTTCTGCTGTTCGCCGGATCGGCGGCGCCGCCCTCGGCAGTGATGGTGGCCATGCTGCTGGCGATGGCCGCGGTGGTGGGCTACTTTGCGCGGGCGGGCGTGGGAGGCGTGAAGGCGCACGGCGCAGCGATTGCGATTGTGCTCGCGGGCGTGCTTGCGGTCGCGGTGCCGGCAGAGATCGGGGCCACCGTGGTTTCGCAAGCGGCGCTGGTGCGCGCCGGCATCAGCGCGCACCTGGGGCAGAAACTGCGCATCCGCGAGGCGATCCAGAGCGTGTGGCCGCGCTTCTGGCGGTATTTCGGGGTTCTGCTTCTGCAGATGCTTTTTATCGGATTGATTCCCGGGGCGATTGCGGGCGGGGCGCTGGGGATCGTGATCGCGGGCGCCAGGACCGCGGGGGGCGGTGGAGTGGGTATGGGGGCCGCGGTGGGATTCTCCGTGTTCGTGATCGTGGCGGCGACGCTGGTGGCGGTTGTGCTGCTGATGTTGATCTATTCGCTGGCGATGCCGGCCTGCATCGCGGAGCAGAAGCCGGCGTGGGATGCGATGAAGCGCTCCATGAAGCTGACCAAGGGCACGCGCGGGCGAATTTTTCTGATGTTGCTGCTGATCTGGGCGCTTTCGATGGTGGCGTCGATGGCCGCTTATATACCTTTGATGATTATCGTCATGGCGGTATCGGCGACGGGGCATGGCACGGAGTATGCCACCGCGGTGTTTTTGATCTCAGAGACCTTCAACGTGCTGGTGAACTTTGCGGTGGGGGTGCTGGTGACGCCGGTGTATGCGACGGCTCTCGTCCTGTTTTACTTTGACCAGCGCATCCGGACTGAAGGCTACGATATCGAGTGGATGATGGAGCAGGCGGGACTGGCGGGGGCAACGACTGCACCCGGGGCAGGCGCGATGGCGCTTGGGCCGGCCGCGGACGCGGGCGCGGGAAGCGCGGGATGAAGCGGCCGAGGGGCGCTCTGCGGAGAATTTGCGTTCTGCTGCTCGCGGGGACAGCGGGGTTGGCGTGCGCGCAGCTTCTGGATTCGAGCGCCGAGGGCAGCGGCGCCAGTGTCAACAGCACCGTTCAGGAGTACAGGAAACATCTCGAGGGGCTGGATGCGCTGGTGGGGCGATGCCGCAAGCAACGCACGGGGGAGGCGTGCGACCCATACCAGGTGGGCGCGAACGATAAGGTCTTGTGGTCCGCCGGCGGGACAACGAACGGGGTGATGAGCGGGGCGGGAGCGGTGCGCACGATCCGCTACGACTGGCTGCGCGACCTGCTGGAGCGCGCAGGGAAAAATGAGACGGCCGCGCCGGCGCCAGGGATGCGGTTACAGTTGCAGGGGACGAAGACGGCGCCGGTCCCGATGGACGAACTGCTGGCGGAAGCGCAGCAGCGGCTGGAAATGGACTGGCGGGAGGCGGGCGCACCGGCGGCGCAGGCGCAGGACTACGGCGCGGAACGCCGATCGCTCGCTGCGATCCTGGCACGGCGGGAGTACCAAGGCACGAGCGAAATCCCGGCGCGGGAGCGCTTTTGGGAGTGGCTGGCGAACAAGATCGACGAGTTTTTCGAGGGGCTGATGGGCTTCGGAGCGCGGTCGCCGTGGCTCGGCTACGCGCTGGAGTTGCTGCTGGTGATGGGGCTGGGGACGGCGCTGATCTGGGCGCTGATCCGGCTGGAGCGGCGTTCCCGGGTGCGGCTGACGCCGGAGAGCGAAGCGGCGGCCCACGCGCCTTCGATGCGGGAGTGGCCGTTGTGGCTCAAGGACGCGCGCGCGATGGGCGCGGAGGGGCGCTGGCGCGAGGCGATCCATTTTCTCTACTGGGCGTCGATCGCGCGGCTCGAACAGATGCGTTTGTGGCCGGCCGACAGCGCGCGCACGCCGCGCGAATACCTGCGGCTGCTCAAGGGAAGCGATCCGCGCAGCGCGCAGCTGACCGCGCTGACGCGCAGCTTTGAGCGCACCTGGTACGGAGGCCGCGAGGCGCGCGAGCACGATTTTGACGCGGCACTCAAGATGGCTTCCGAGCTGGGGGTGGAATGAAGCTGTTCGCCCAATTGGACGCGAAGGACCGCAAGCTGCTGCTCGGGTGCCTGGGAGCGGTGGCGGTGCTGGCGGTGGTGACGGCACTGTTTGCGCGCAATCAGAACCGCGACGACAATCCGGTGCCGAGCAGCTACCTGACCGGCCGGCATGGCGCGCGGGCTGCGTACGACCTGCTTGAGGAAGGCGGCTACACCGTGGAGCGGTGGGAGCAGCCGCTGGGCGAGCTGGCAAACCAGGCGAATGCGGGGACGGTGGTCATCCTGGCCGAGCCGTTTCTCTCAGGCGTGGACGATTTCAAGGCGGTGGACGCGATTGTGGCGCACGGCGGACGGGTGCTGGTGACGGGGTTGTCCGGCGGGGCGCTGGCACCCGAAGAAGCCGTAGGACGGCCGATGCAATTCGGGACGACGGCCTGCAAACTGGAACCGGAGGGGCTGGATTCGCTCGCCGGGTCGGGCACGGTGTGGATGGCGCCGGCGGCGAGCTGGAGGCTGATCGATCCGCGCTACCGCGTGGAGTATACGTGCGCGGGCGCGCCAGCGGTGGTGGAATACGACGTGGGCGCGGGGCACGTGGTGTGGTGGGCGAGCGCGACGCCGCTCGAGAACGGATCGATCGCGCGCGGAGAGAATCTGAACTTATTCCTGAACTCGCTGGGCGCGCGGGAGGGCCACCGCTTCTACTGGGATGAGTCGCTGCACGGGGAGGTACGATCGAAGTGGTTCTACGCGCGCGGGACGGCGCTAAACCTGCTGATGGCGGGGCTGGGCGCACTGGCGCTCGCCGTGGTTTTCAGCTTCAGCCGGCGCAGCGGGCCGCTGCGCGCCCTACCGGCCGTTCAGCGGGCCACGCCGGCGGAGTTTGTGGAGGCGCTGGGCGCGCTCTACGCGAAGGCTGGCGCCGCGGCTACGGCCGTGAGCCTGGCGTACGACCGCTTCCGCAGCCGGATTGGCGGGCTGTGCGGATTGCGCGGGCTGGAGATGAGCGCGGAAGAACTGGGCGCGGCGCTGCGGCGAAGGTTTCCGCAGGCGAGCGCGGAGCTGGAAGCAGATCTCAAGGCAGGTGAAGCGGGCGCAAAGGACGACAACCTCACGGCGAAAGAGGCGCTGGCCGTGGTGCAGGCGCTGAGCCGGCAGATGGAGGCACTGGAAGAAGCAGCGGGCAAGGGGTGCAGCACGTTGTGAAAGGTTAGAGACAAGAGAGTCCGGGAGTCGAGGATTGCGGTTGCCGCCCTGAACGTCCTCCGGGGCGGACGTTCAGGGTGAGGCATCCGGCCATGAGGAGAAGGGGATGAGCGAAGGAAGCGGAGTGCCGGCGGCAGTGGGAACGCAGAACGAGAGCACGCCCGGACTGGCGGCGACGCGGCAACTGCTGGAACAGGCGCGCACGGAGCTGGGGCGCGTGATCGCCGGGCAGGAAGAGGTGATCGGCGAGGCGATGGTGGCAGTGCTGGCACAGGGCCATGCGCTGCTCGAGGGCGTGCCGGGGATTGCGAAGACGCTGGTCGTCAAATCGATTGGGCGGCTGCTGGGGCTCACGTTCCAGCGCGTGCAGGCCACACCGGACCTGATGCCCGCCGATATTCTGGGAACGAGCATCTTCCGCCCGGGCACGGACGAGTTCCTATTTCACAAGGGCCCGGTGTTCACCGATCTGCTGCTGGTGGACGAGATCAACCGCATGCCGCCGCGGACGCAGGCAGCGCTGCTCGAGTGCATGGAGGAACGGCAGGTGACGAGCGACGGCGTGCGCCGCCCGCTGCCCGCGTGGTTCACGGTCTTCGCCACGCAGAACCCCGTGGACTTCGAGGGCACGTATCCGCTGCCCGAGGCGCAACTGGACCGCTTTTTGCTGAAGATCAAGGTGAAGTATCCGAGCGAGGCGGAAGAGCGGACAATGCTCGAGCGGCATCAGGGCGCGGGCGGCGCGGGGCTGCTCGAGGATGGGACGATCCGGCCGGTGGCGGGCGATTTGCTCCAGTGCGCGCGGGACGAGATTCGCGCGGTGCGGGTGGAGAGCGAACTCTACGACTACATTCTTGCCCTGGCGCGGCGGACGCGCGAGTGGCCGATGCTGGCGCTGGGCGCCAGCCCGCGCGCGGCCATCTGCTTGCTGCGCGTGGCGCAGGTGTTGGCCGCATTCGAGGACCGCGATTACCTGGTTCCCGACGATGTGAAGCGGGCGGCATTGCCGGCGCTGCGGCATCGCATCCTGCTCAAGCCGGAGGCCGAGCTCGAGGGGTTTGAGGCCGATCGGGTGCTGAACGACGTGCTGGCCGCGGTGGCGGTGCCACGAGGGTAGGATTGGAGTAGGATAAAGGTAGTATGAAGACGAAGACTTCCATCACGCTTTCCACTCCCTTGCTCGTCAAAATCGACAAGCGGATCGGCAAACGCGGTTCCCGCTCGGCCTACATCGAAATGGTCTTGCGCGAACACTTCCGCGACTCATCGCGGCGCGCAATGCAGATGCGCGATCGGGAGCTTATCGATGCCGCAGCCGATCGACTGAATGAAGAGGCCGAAGACGTGCTGCGGTATCAGGCTCCCTACCTGTAAATTGGCCGAATCATCTATCGGCCTCACGTTGGGTTATCCTTCCCCCAGGAAAACTTGCCCTACCGCGCAACCTGTGTTTGTCTATCGAGCGACGG
>JASHUF010000390.1 GCA_030040175.1 Acidobacteriaceae bacterium | reverse complement strand
GCTTCATCCAGACCGCCCTGCGCGAGTGGGCCTATGCTCGCTCTTACCTGAACTCTCTCCAGCGTCTCGAACAGCTCGATCCATGGACCCATGACTACAACTTCCACCGCCCCCACGCAAGCCTTAAACTCAATACACCCGCTTCCCGATCCGGCCTGAATCGGAACAACCTCTTGAGCCTCCACAGTTAGCCGGTGAGCACCATGGCGCAAATGGCCAGAACAAACCAGAAGAATGTCTTCATGATTTGGCTCAAGAGCCCGCTCCGGACGCAGGCAGGCGGTTTCACCTGGCCGCGGACGGCCAGCCCGCAAACCCCCGGCCCAAAGCTGGGCCCCCACGGATGGGTCCCCGTCCGTGGGGTGGAAAACCGTGGGCCCCCTGGATAGCCAACCGATCGAATCACGCGATCCGCTTCCCTCAAGATGTCCTGAAAGTAACCTCATAGTAACTAACATGATTCGTGACTAAAATAACTCTAATGTGTTACTTGAGAACGGGTGGCGTCCCGCTCCCACTTCAACCTGTATATGATTGATTATAATTAACTTAGAGGAATGCCATGGTGCATGTCCAGCCCGAAGTCGGCCTACGGCCGCGCTGATCCGAGCAGTAAATCCCGCCCGGGTATGCCGGACCGCGTCGCCCCGGTTATCCCTGGAGCCTTTGGATCGCCGCCTCGGTTTGATCCCGCAGCGACCCGGGCGAGTTCCTGAGATCGCGCGCGAGGGTGCGGAATTTCTCCAGCGAATCCGCCGTGTCGCCCCTGACCTCCAGCAGGCTGGCGTCGACAAACCGGCGCAGCGCGTGGTGGTCGTCCTGGTCGTCGTTGGCATCGAGCCACTGGTAGGTCAGCCATTCCTCGTCGGGAGGGATGGCCCGCAGCGACTCCGTGAATTCCGCGCGATCCGCCACCACCGAATCGAAGCAGAAGCGCCGGATGCGGCTTTTCTGCTCGTCGTCGAGCCGTTCCCCGCCTTTGCGCATCTCGTTGGTCGCGCGCACCAGGGCGGCCCGCGCTCCCGCCTGGTCGAGATAGAGCAAACCGCCCAGTTCCAGGGCCCGCACCAGCGGCAGCTCCTTTTTCGCGGCCACGGCCTGATTGAAGCGCTGCATCGCCTCGCCGAAATCGCCGTGTGTCTGCAGCAGCCAGTTGCCCAGCATCGCGTTGGCGTACACGTTTTGGGGATCGAGCTGCAGCGCCGCGCGCAGATTGTCCTCTGCCGCCGTACCGAATTCGCGCCCGGCCATCTTCCGGTTCAGCCAATGCGCCCATCCGATGTGCGCCTGCACATCGGCGGCCTCGGTTCCCTTGGCGCGGGTCAGGCCGGCCTCGAGAATGGGCATGATCTGATCCAGCATCGCGGCTGCAGCCGGAGCCGGGTCCTGCCCTTCCGGCACCGCGACTTGCAGGTTCTCCACCCACTGCTCCGCGGCGATCACCTTCCCCTCGCGAGCCGGCGGGTAGCCGTGTTTGTCTTTCAAAATATCGTCATAGCGGCGAATTGCCGTCTCGTAATCTCCCTGGTCGGCCGCGGATTGCGCCATGGCCATCTTGGCCCGCCGGTCGGCGGCGTTCTGGTAATGGCTCCAGAGCCACACGGCGCCGCTGCCCAGGGTCGCGCAGAAACCGATCAGCGTGGCAATCCCGCCCACGCTGCTGATCACCGCCGGCCACTCCCTCTTGACCTCGGTTTCAATCTTCTTGACTTCCTCTTCCATCGCGTCTGCGTCCATCCGGCGCGGGCCGGGCGTTTCCACGAGTTGCGATACCCGCCTGTCTCGAGAGGATCCCAGAGTGTTTGTGCGCGGAGATGCCCTTCCGTATCGGCTGTTCACTCGTTTTGCCCAATACGGTAGCGCATGGATGCCTGCGCGGGGAAGCATTTCCGGACCGGAGCCGCGAAAAAAACCAGCGCAGCTTACTTATGCGATCCGCCGCCCCCGCCGCCGCCGCTCCCGCCGCCATGAGAGGCGCCGCCTTCGCCACCTCCACCGCCGGAGGGATGGCTTGCAGGCGGGGGTGCGGAGTTGTGGCTGGGCGCCGAATAGCCGCTGCGTGGCGCCGGGGCAGGACGGCTCTGCCCGCTACCCGCCGCGGCCGGGTACGATCCGCGCGAGTAGACATAGGGCTGCCGCGTGCCGGAGGTGAAAGTGCGCGCCCCGCTGCCGTACACCGCTGCCTCCCGATCGGCAAAGGCAGCGGCCGGCCGCTGGTAGTCGGGCCGCATGGGCAACGGACGAAGCGGCTGCACCGTGTTGCCCGCAATGGTCACCGCCCCGTTGTTGCTGCGCAGCGGCAGGACACCCATGGGCGCGGCACTCGCCCTCCGGTTTACCGCAATCACCGGCACCGGATGACCGGGGAGCGGCTGGCGCGGGCCGATGGGCCGATGCGGCGGACGGTACCAGACCGGCAACAACCCCGTGCCGAACCACGGTCCGCCGTAGAAGCCCAGTCCCCACCAGGGCTGGCAGCCGCCGAATCCCGGCGCCCAGCCCCAACCAAATCCGTCGTAAAAATTCCACAAGCCGCATTGATACGGCAGATAGCCCCAGGGGTAGCCGGAAGTCCAGATGTAGCCATACCCCGGTTCCCACATCCAACTTCCCTCGCCGTAGGGATCCCAGGAAGGATTCGATGCGTCATAGGGGGACCAGACGTAACCCTGGCCGGGCACGTTGTACCAGTTGCCGTTGGCGTCCAGATCGTTCCACGCCGGGTTCTGGCTCTGGTTGCCGCCAAAATTCGAGCCCGCGCCGGTGTCCGCGGCGGATTCCGCCATCAGCGCCTGATCGCGATCGGAGTTCCACGCGTCCCAAGAATCGGGCTCGATCGACTCCGACACCACCGAGTTGCTTTCGTTGCCGGCAATCAGCGCTACGCTCTCGCCGCCATGCAGGTCCATGGACAGCGCGCCGTTCAAGCCATCGAGATGTGCATTGCCGGAGAAGACCGCAACCGCACCTGGCGGCGTATCCATCTTCACGCGCAGCACGGTAAAACCGCTGCCGGTCGCCGTGTCGCTGCCAAAGTGGATGTTCATCTGCCCGGATTCATTTCCGCCCTGCAGTTCGAAGTACGCCAGACCGCCATCGAGGGTCATCTCGGCATCGCCG
>JASHUF010000389.1 GCA_030040175.1 Acidobacteriaceae bacterium | reverse complement strand
CCGGCCGGATGGTGACGGTCAGTTTGACTTCGCCGGAAACCCTCGCCGCACGGGCGATCGGAGGGTAGTCGAGATTCGCAAGTTTGATGAGCGTAGGTCCGGATTCCGTTGGGCTGAGAGCAGCCTGCGCAAGCACTCGTTCTCGCGCAGCAAGGCATGCGACCGGAACGGCACACCACCCGAATGCTCTCAGCCATGTCACCATGGTCCGCAGTATAGGCTCACTCAGTGGGGGTTGAGGTGGGAATTGCCGACGGATGTCCTGGCATCTCCCGCGCCGTAGGCGCAGGGTGCGTTAGCCCCGCGCTTTAGCGTGGGGAAAGAAGCGCAAAATCAGGGGCCGGAGTCCCGTAGGGACGGCGCAGAAACAAAATTGCATCGTCCCTACGGGACCCGCGCGCCATTGGGTCAACGGTACCCCACGTTCAAACGCGGGGCTAACAACCAACGCGCCTCCGGCGCTTATTCTCTGCACGGCGGATTCTGCGGCCGTGAAGGCTCGAACCTTTGCATGCCGCCGCATCCCGCGCCGGAGGCGCAGCGTTCGTTAGCCCCGCGCTTCAGCGTGGGGAAAGAGGCACGATATCAGAGACCGGAGTCCCGTAGGGACGGCGCAAACTCGCAATTGCATCGTCCCTACGGGACGCGCGTGTCATTGGGTCAACGGTACCCCACGTTCAAACGCGGGGCTAACAACCAACGCGCCTCCGGCGCTTATTCTCTGCACGGCGGATTCTGCGGCCGTGAAGGCTCGAACCTTTGCATGTGGCCGTGTCCCGCGCCGTAGGCGCAGCGTCCGTTAGCCCCGCGCTTCAGCGTGGGGAAAGAGGCACGATATCAGAGACCGGAGTCCCGTAGGGACGGCGCAGAAACAAAATTGCATCGTCCCTACGGGACTCGTGTGTCATTGGGTCAACGGTACCCCGCGTTCAAACGCGGGGCTATATTCCGGCGCGCCTCCGGCGCTTATCCTCGGCACGGCGAATTCTGCGGCCGTGAGGGCTCGAACCTTTGCATGCCGCCGCGTCCCGCGCCGTAGGCGCAGGACTCATCTCAACCGACCTTTTCTTTCCCCCCGCTGGGTGGTGCGTCGTCCCTACGGGACTGAAACCGAGAATGGAGGAGGCCCTCCGACCCCACGCTGAAGCGCGGGGCTAACGGACGCTGCGCCTGCGGCGCGCGGGCACAACGCTGGCGGCAAGGAAGGCCGTGCTCGCCAAGGGAGAGGAAAGAATGCGGCAGGCCGGGCGGAAATCGGCCCGCAGGCGAGCGGGCCGCAGGTGAAGCGTTCCGCACGGGCATTTTCCAATCCTGCGCTCTCAGGGCGAGGACGGGTTTAGTATGAAGTTCGATGAAAACCATCTCCCGCCGCCGCTTTCTTTCTTCCGCCGCTCTGACTCTTGCTGGCACTCGTTTGCGCGCGTCTGCCGGGGCAGACTCGAGCACCGTGCAGGCCACGCTCACCATTCCGCCCGAAGCGGAGGGCGCGCGGATGCCAGCCGATTTTATCGGGCTCTCCTACGAAGTGCGGCAGATGACGGACCCGCACTTCTTTTCGGCCGCGAATACCGGCCTCATTGCGCAGCTCAAGGCGCTCGGCGCCCACGGCGTGCTGCGCCTGGGCGGGAACACGAGCGAATTCGGGTACTGGAAGCCGGCGCCGGACTCACCCGAGCCCGCGCACCCGGCGACGCGCGAGGTGGTGGGCGAACCCAAGGCCGAGTACTACGCGGTCACGGCCGAGGCCGTGCGCAACCTGGCGGATTTTCTGAAGGAGACGGGCTGGACGTGCATCTACGGCATCGGCATGGGCACCAATACGCCGGAGCGCGCGGCGGCGGAGGGAGCGTTTGTGGCGAAGACGCTCGGCGCGCGGTTGCAGTATTTCCAGATCGGCAATGAGGCGGATCTTTTCAGCAAGCATCTGCGCGACCCGAAGACGTGGAATGCGCAGAGGTATCTTGCCGAGTGGCTCACGCTGGCGCGGGCGGTGGAGGCGAGTGTGCCAGAGGCGCGGTTCGGGATGCCGGACGTGGCCAGCCAGATCGACTGGCTGACGGAGATTGCCGAAGTGTGGCCCTCGGTCGCCAATCCACCGCACGTGACCACGCTCACCCACCACCACTACTTCGGCGGCCCGGCCACGAACCCGGAAGTCAATATTCCCAACCTGCTCGGCAGCGGAGAGATGGGCAAGGTGCAGAACGCGGCCGACACGGCCAACGGCGCGGCCGCAAAGATGGGCGTGCGCGTGCGCATGACGGAGGGCAATACCTGCTATCGCGGAGGCAAGCCCGGCGTCTCCGACGTGTTTGCGGCGGCGCTGTGGGCGGCCGACTACGCACTGCACCTCGCGAGCAACAACTACACCGGCATCAATCTGCATGGCGGCTCGGGGACGTCCGTGGCCAACTCGGTGGGTGGATTCCTGCCCGGGGACGTGATGCTCAAGGACCAGGGCGCCACGCCGGAGGAGATCGCGTCGCTCCCGCACCCGTTCTACACGCCGATTGCGCAATTTGGAGCGGAGTACACGATGGAGCCGGTGGCTTATGGGCTCAAATTCGCCGGCGCGCTGAGCGGCGGCACGCTGGTTGCGGCCAATCTGACGGCGCGGCTCCAGTCCGCGGGCGTGAATGCAAGCGCGTATGCAGCGAAGCATCCCGGCGGACGCGTCACTGCGATCGTCCTTAATAAGGACGCGGACAAGGATCTCGACCTGACGCTGGACTTCGGCGGGGGCAGGACAGGAAGGGCGGAGACAGAAGAGCTGCGCGCCCCGGCCCTCGACAGCCGCGAAGCCCATATTTCCCCTTCCGCCGGCCTGCGCGTTGGCCGCGGCACATGCACGGTCCGAGTGCCGCGCGCATCCGGATTGCGCCTGACGATCAGCTAAGTTTTGTTTGCCGCCGCAGCCTCGTCAGGGACCGGATGCTTCTCAACTGCAGGACGACCTCCGCGGCCAGCAGCGGAATCACCCAGCATGCCCACACAAAGGTGATGGCGCGGTCGTTGTCGGGCTGAAGGCGCGACGTCGGCCCCATGTCGTTGAGCATGCGGAAAGTGACAAATGCAAAGGTGACCATGTAGCTGCGGACCATCCACTCCTGGTGGATCTGGATCTGCCGCTGCTTGATGGCGTAGAACGCCATGCCCGCGGTGGTGGCCCAAGCCAGCGCCAGCGCCGCCAAGCCAGTTCCCCACGCCCAGCCGAAGGGGGTGGTCAGGGCGAGATAAAGCCCCGCCGACGAACCGCAGGCCACGGCGACGAGGTATACACGGCCCATCAAACGATGCAGCCCGAGATGCCTCTGGCGCAGCCGGCGCGAAAACTGCCATGGGCCGATGAGCAGCGCCACCATGCCGGCGGAAATGTGTATGAGCAGGCCGCCGCGCCGAGCCCAAAAGACGCCGAAGCCATTGGGGTTGTAGTTGAGGTAGTAATGGAAGACGTACACGTAAACGAACCAGGCAGCAATCAGCAATAAGGCTGTAAGGGCGATAGTTTTGGGGAGCCTTGCCGCCCACGAATGGGGACGCGCGCCGGAAACGTAGGTAGACATCGGGACCTCCTGCGAGAACGAAGGATTTCCTCCCGGCAAAGTTCGCAACTGGCCGCAAGCTTTCCGCGATTGTACCCGGAAACCGGCGACTGGAAATGCACTTCTTCCCGATTGTCTAAGAGGCCGGCCAGGGAAGCGCGCAATTCACCCCGCCTGCGCGTCCATCGGGCACAAAGGGTGCGGAAGAGCGGGACCGCACCCCGCGGGGAGCCGGTAAAATCGGAAGGAACGGAGAACCCCCTTTGAAG
>JASHUF010000388.1 GCA_030040175.1 Acidobacteriaceae bacterium | reverse complement strand
TCCGCTACTTCGAGGGCGGCCATCCCCTGCCCAACGAAGACACTTTTGCCGCGGCTCGCGCCGCGCTGGCCCTGCTGCGCCGCGCCAAAAAAGACACGCTGGTCTTCTTCCTTATCTCGGGCGGCGGATCGGCCATGTTCGATCTCCCGCTCGACCCCGCGATCACGCTTGACGACACCATCGCGTTCCACCGCATTCTCATCGGCTCCGGCGCACCCATCAACGAGATCAATACACTGCGCAAGCATTTCTCCGCCGTCAAAGGCGGCCGCCTGGCCATGGCCGCGCCGGAAGCAGCAAAGATCAGCCTGCTCCTTCCCGACGTTCCCCTGCGCACGCTCGATGCACTTTCCTCCGGGCCCACGTCGCCTGATCACTCCACCGTGGCCGAGGTGCGCGAGCTGCTCGGAAAATACGACCTGCTTCCCAAACTTCCACCTGCGGTGCGCGCATTTTTCGAGCGCGAGGATCTGCCCGAGTCGCCCGGCAACAAAGGCTGGCGCCCGCCGTTTCTGCAAAAGTTGCCGCCCAGGATGCCGTGGACAGAAACCGCGCCGGCGCGGCGAACCACGGCAGCGGCCGCCATGAACGGCGAGGCTGCGGCCTTTCGCGATTCGGTCTTCGAGATTCTGCTTTCGAGCCACGACCTGGTGGAAAACGCCCGCGCCCTGGCGCAGAAGGCCGGCTACCAGGTGGTGGTCGATAACAGTTGCGACGACTGGGACTACGCCGAAGCCGCCCGTTACCTGCTCGAGCGCTTCCACGCCCTGCGCGCCGTGCACGAGCGGCTGTGCCTCATCTCCGTGGGCGAGGTAACGGTGGCGCTGAATCAAAATCCCGGCGCCGGGGGGCGCAACCAGCAGTTTGCGCTCGCCTGCGCGCTCGAACTCGAGAAGTATTCCGGCGCGCGCCTGACTGTGCTCAGCGCCGGCTCCGACGGCATCGACGGCAACACGCAGGCGGCCGGCGCCATCGCCGATCCCACCACCGCGGCCCGCGCCCGCGCCTTCGGCTTCGATCCCGCCCAGTCGCTCGCCGCCTTCAACGCCTGTCCCCTCTTCACCGCGCTCGGCGACTCCATCGTCACCGGGCCCACGGGCCAGAACCTGCGCGATCTGCGCCTGCTTATTGCGGAAAAGTCCTAACCCATTTCATTCGCGCCTTGGCAGCGCAGGAAAAAATCCTCAGCGCTTCCACAGTTCGCTGCACGCAAAATACGTCTGCTACCGCCGTTCTGGATTAGGATGGGTTTCGTGCCTCGCAAATCCACCCGCAAGTCAGCCGGCAAGATGCCCGACATCCGCACCGTCGCCTCCCTGGCCAAGGTGTCCATCGCCACGGTCTCGCGCACCATCAACGGCTCGCCGCTGGTGAGCGAACGGCTTTCGAAGCGCGTCTGGCAGGCCATCAAGCAGCTCAACTACTTTCCCAATACGCACGCGCGCACGCTGGTCTCCGGGCGCAGCCGGCTGCTGGGCATCATCGTCGAAAATATCACTAACCCGTTTTTCCCCGACCTGGTGCAGAGCTTCGAACAGATTGCCGTCCGCAACGGCTACGAAATCCTGGTGAGCTCAACCAACAGCGATCCCGCCGTGCTGACCAACTGCGTGCGCCGCATGCTGGAGCGCAAGGTGGACGGCGTGGCAGTGATGACTTTCGGCGAGGAGGAATCGGTTCTCGACCAGCTGGTGCATCGCAACGTGCCCATCGTGCTGGCCGAGTTCCGGCTCGACGACCCCAAGGCCAGCACCATCCTGCTCGATTACCTCACCGGCATTCGCGCCGCAGTCGATCATCTGTACGCCCTCGGCCATCGCGGCATCGCGTTTCTCGCCGGACCGTACAGTCTGCATTCGGCGCTCACCCGCGAAAACGATTTTCGAACCGCCATGCAATCGGCCGGGCTCGCGATACAGAAGAAGTGGATCATCGAGTGCAATCACACGCTCAAGGGCGGCATGGCCGGCTTCGCGCAGTTGCGGAAACTCGCCCTCCGTCCCACCGCCATCGTCTGCTCCAACGACATGACCGCCATCGGCGTTCTGCGCGCCGCCTACCTCGAAGGTCTGCGCGTACCCCAGGATCTTTCCGTCATCGGCCTCGACGACATCGATTTCGCCGAGTACACGCTGCCGCCGCTTACCACCATCCGTCTTTCCCGCGCCGATCTCGCCCGCGCCGCCTTCGACGCGCTGCGCGCGCAGATCGAAGACTCCGCGAATCCCCGCATGGCACGCGAGTTCCTGGTCTCCACCAGCCTGGTAGAGCGCGGGTCCACTTCCAAGCCCCCTGCCGGCGGGTAATTGCTCATCTTTTGGACCGATTCGGCCAGGCGTATGCGAGGATTCCATGGAGCGATGCATGCTCGATGGGCGGGAAAGGCACGGATGCCCGGCGTCTGTCGCCCCCGCGAAAGACCACCGGGCATAGCTCCATGCCGCCTGCCGTTACGGCAATTTCTGAGTTGCTGTAGCCTTTTCGAGTCCGTGCAGGGTCGCCGCTCCCTGTTGGTCGCGCCGACTTGTGAGTCGTTCCTCCGGCCTACAGCAGCTCTGGTTTTGCTTTAGGCGTCCCCTTCGGCGTCGCGCGAGACCCACCACAACACTTCGCCGAAGATCTTCCACTTGGATGCGTTGCTCACGTCGAGGGGAGGATACTTGTGATTGGCTGAGATCAGGATCTCGGTTCCGGCGAGGCGCTGGAATCGGGCGACTTTGAATCCCAGGTCGCGGTGGCTGACCACGGCGATGCGCTGATGCAGCCGCTCACGTTCTTTCGAGGCCGTATCGACAAAGAGAATTGAACGCGGGGGAATGACCGGCAGCATGGACTCGCCTTGAAAGTGGATGGCAATCATGTTCTCCGGGTGCGGGCACCACTGGAGCGGCGCCAGCAGAACGCCCAGCACCTTCACTTCGGACATGCTCACGTTTTCGTGCGGGGGAACACGGTCGCCGTAGGCGGTTACGTTGAGCTGGGGAATGGCCACCGCGGCCGCGTTGCCCTTGCCGGCCAGAATGCCGGAGAGCTTGCGTCCGGCCACCAATTTGAAATCGCGCAGGCTTACCCGCACCGAAGAGAGAACGCGCTGCAAGCCGGCGTCGAGCAGTCCCGAGTCCAGGCCGGCGCGCTCCCAGAAGTAAATGCCGTCCGGCGGCTGCGCCAGGTTGCCCAGCGCAATGTAACTCTCTGCAGTGGGCTCGTGCCAGCCCTTGATCCAGCGGGAGACTGTCGGAGGCGAAACTCCCAGGCGCTCGGCCAGCCCGGCCTGGCTCAGTTTCTGCTCGGCCAACAGCCGGCGGATTCGGTCAGCCCAATCAGCCGCGTTCGCTTTCAGAGCCGCCATGCATTCACCTTGCTCATGGACCCCCTCTCAACGCCCACATTTCACACATGGAATTACATCAATGAAATGAAAGATTTAGCCCCCGCCGCAGGTATACTAGCAGGAACCTTGGCGCATCGTAACTGGAGGCGTCAGGCGCCCCCGGGGCGCTGGGGAATGGAGCCGTGAGGACCAAGGCTGACCGGGGATGAGAGATTTCCAATTCGCCGGATTGAGCTGTTCGGAGTTGGCGCCTGTCTTCGTACTTTTCAGAACCACCGGTTTACCGGCTCAAAGAACAGCCCCTTGCGAGTTGCGTTTGCACAGCAGCAGGAGCAGAATCGCTAGCAAGGCGCGTGCCCTGAGCGCTCGCGCGCAAACCGAGCCCGTTGCGCCCATGGGCCCTCTCAGGTATGGTACCCCGGTTGGGTGCGCCGGGGAATAACAGATTCGGGCTTTCGCGTCCCGGACGGCTGCGGCCGCGACCGGAGAGTGAAAGAAAATCTTGTTTTCCCCCAGACTATGCCCGCGAATGCAGGAGGCCGCAGGATTCTGGTTCTCGATGACGAGGCCAGCATCGCCGAAACGCTGGAGATGATCTTCCGCGGCTGCGGGTATGAAGTGCGCGTGGCCTTTTCCGCGGAGCAGGCCATCGAGACCATCGCCGCGTGGCAGCCGGACCTGGCCATCGTGGATGTTATGCTGCCGCGCATGAACGGCATCGAGTTCGGCATCGTGCTCAAATCGAACTACCCGGCCTGCCATATCCTCCTCATGTCCGGCCATCCGGGCACAGCCGAACTGCTGGAACTGGCGCGCGAGCAGGGCCACCGCTTCGAGATCCTGGCCAAACCCCTCCACCCCGCGTTCATCCTCGATATCGTCGCCCACCTGCTGCCCATGACTAAGGGCGGGCGCGCGCAGGCGTAATCGGGAGGGAGCCGCGGCCTTCAGGCCGCTGAAACGCCGCGCCCGACTCACCCCGCCTTTAGGCCCGGATGCGCTCACCGCTGCACAGGTGCCCCATCCTTGGCGTGCGACGCGGCGGATTTTTGCGCCCAGGGGGGAAGCACTCTATTGGCTCGGCAACAACTGCTTTAATTCGTCGGCCGTCTTCTGGAACGCGTCCGCATCGGCCTCGGCGTTGTAATGCTGGCCGTCGCGCACAAAGTCGTGCTCGGCCTTGGGGTAGGTGTAGAGCTCGAAGGGCTTGCCCGCAGCCTTGGCGGCGGCAGCAATGGCGCGCGCATTGTCAGCCGCACAGCAGTTGTCGCGGTAGTGATCCTTCTCCCCGGCAAACATCAGCACCGGCATCTGCAGGCGGTCAATGAAGCCGGGCACGTTTTTGATGAACGAGGTGGCCGGGTACCACACGATCACGCCGGTCACCAGGTCGGGCCACTGCGTGGCGTAGTAGAGCGATTCGCCTCCGCCGGCGGAGAAGCCCACCAGCGCCACTTTGCCCGGCAGCGCGTGCGGCATCTGCTGCGCCTGCAGGATGGCCGCGTGCACCGCCTCGCCGTGCGTGTGCTCCATGGCGCTGCCGTCAAACAGCACCGCATCGTAACCCAGCGCGGCAATGTCGCGCGCCACCTTGGCGTAATGCGGCGGCCCGGACAGACCGCTCGCCACCACCACCACGCGGCCCTTGCCGCTGGGCGGCGGAAACTCCTGCTGCGCGCAAACAACAGTGGACGCAGCCAGCACGGCCAAGCCGGCCAGCACGGGGAAAAATCGGCGGAATGAAATCATGACATCGCTCTCCTTCATGCGTTGGGGCGCCTCGCGGCCATCGGACGAGATTCCGAATCCGGCAATTTCCGATTCAGGGCAGGCGCGCGTCGCGGGGGTTTGGCGACTATCTTACCCGGCAGCCCGCCGTTTGGGTATTAATTTGTTCTGGAACCGCAGCGCATGGGAACTCCCGTTCCCGGGATCCCTTCGGACCGCGACGAGCACTTCACCGGCTGGCCGCGATCATCTGTGCCGCGTGCTGGAGGCTGGTCTCCGTCACCTTGGCGCCGCTGAGCATGCGCGCCACCTCGCGCGTGCGCGCCGCCTCGTCGAGCACGCGAATCTGCGTCCTCGTCCGGCCCTGGCTCTCGCGCTTCTCCACGGCCAGATGCTGGTCGGCGAAGGCGGCGATCTGCGGCAGATGGGTCACGCACAGCACCTGCTGGCCGCGCGCGAGCGTTTTGAGCTTCTGCCCTACCGCTTCGGCCGCGCGCCCGCCAATGCCGATGTCGATCTCATCGAAGACCAGCGTGCGCGGCGTGACCTTTTTCTTCAAGCCCTTCATGGACCCAGTTTTCACGGATTTGGCCGCATTTTCTTCAACTGCTACTTTCAGCGCCAGCATTACCCGGCTCATCTCGCCGCCGGAGGCAATCTCGGTCAGCGGCTTCAACGGCTCGCCGGCGTTGGTGGCGATGCGGAACTCGATTGCGTCCCATCCGGAGGCCGTCCACGCCGACTCCGTCTCTGCGGGAACGACCTCAATCGCAAACTTCACCTTCATGGCCAGCGAATTGATCTGCGCCTCGGCGAGTTTCGCCAGCTTCGCTGCCGCAACCTTGCGCTCCGCGCTCAGCGCGGACGCAGCTTTGCGGTAAGCGCCTTCAGCCTGCGCGAGCTCCGCGCGCAACGCCTTCAAAATCTCGTCCCGGTCGTCCACTTCGGCGAGCTTGCGCGCCACGTCTTCGCCAAACGCAATCACTTCAGCCACTGTCTTGCCGTACTTGCGCTTGAGCCGGTCGAGCAGGGCGAGCCGGTCTTCGATCTCGGCCAGCCGCTCGGGCGAGGCGTCAATGCCTTCGGCGTAGTCGCGCAGCGTGGCGCCTACGTCGCTCACGGAGGCGCGAGCGGAAGCGATCTGCTGCGCGGCGCCGTCGAAGCGCGGGTCGTAGCGGGCCAGCTCCTCCACGTTGCGTAAGGCCGCGCGCAGTGCGGCTTCGGCCGAAGCGCCGCCCTCGTAGAGTTGCTCGAACGCTCCCATCGCCGCGGCGTAGAGTTTCTCTGCGTTGGCCAGCACCCGTTTCTCGGTCTCGAGCCGTTCGTCCTCGCCGGCTTCGAGCTGCGCGCCCTCGATCTCCTTGCGCTGATAGCTCCACAGGTCCACCAGGCGCAGCCGGTCCTGTTCGCCGGTGAGCAGCTCGTTGAGTTTTTCCTGGGCGGCGCGCCAGTGCGCATGCGCCTCGGCCACGGCATCGGTGGCAATGCCGCCGAAGCGGTCGAGCAGCATCCGCTGCTGCGTCTGGTCGAAGCTCGCGAGCGTCTCCGTCTGCGCGTGCACCAGCGCCAGCTCCGGCGCAAGCTGCTTGAGCACGGCCACCGTGGCCGGCTGATTGTTGACAAAGACGCGGCTCTTGCCGGGCGAAAGAATCTCGCGCCGCAGAATGATCTCTTCAGCCTCGGTATCGATCCCGTTCTCTTCGAGAATGGTTTCAGCGCCCGGCGTGGACTCAAAGACGCAGGCAACCACGGCTTTTTCCGCGCCGTGGCGGACAACGTCCGCCGAGGATTTTCCGCCCATGAGCAGCGCCAGGGCGTCGACGAGAATCGACTTGCCCGCGCCGGTTTCGCCCGTGAGCAGGTTGAGCCCCGGTCCGAGAGTGGCAATGGCGTGATCGATGACGGCGTAGTTTTCCGCGCGCAGTTCGACGAGCATGAGGAGAGAATCCGAGCGCAGCATAGCATGATTCCCCTCGCGCCCTGCACCGTCGAGGCCGATGCCGGCGATTTGCCGGGCCCCATTGCGCCGCCCGGCCTGTTGCCTGCTCCATTCCGCCGGGAGTTGCACCCTGCGCATCCTTTTGCGGTTAAAAGAGCAGGCCGTGCGCTGTGCGCAACGCATCTTATAGGTAACTTGGAGCGCGCAATCGGGTCTGTTACCGTTGATATTGAGGTGAATGCCGATTTTTACCGCTGCTTTGGCGTTTCTTCTGCAGGCTGACACGGGCGCGGCGCCGGCCGCACAGCCGCTCAGCTCGCAGGGTTTTGGCGCGCTGGCCGAGATGATGAGCAACATAGGGCCAATCGCGATCTGCGTGCTCATCCTGCTGGCGCTCGCCAGCCTTTATTCCTGGATGGTGATCCTGGCCAAGTGGGGCGCGTTCCGCCGGGCCACGCGCGACAGCCGCCGCTTCATCCGCGCCTTCCGCAAGGCCGGACGCCTGCAGGAAATTGCCGCACTTACCGCCGATTGTTCGGCCAGCCCGCTTGTGGCAGTGTTCGAAGACGTCTACGAGACCTACAAGCGGCAGACCGGCGGCTCCGGACCGCCACGCAATTTGAAGCCGCTCGAGCGCTCCGCGCAGACCGCCGGAAGCGAGGCCATCACCAGCCTGGAGCGGCGCATGACCTGGCTCGCGACCATCGGGAGCACCAGCCCGTTCGTGGGCCTGTTTGGAACCGTGATGGGCGTGGTGGACGCATTCCATGGCTTGGGCACCGCAGGTGCGGCCACGCTGCGCGCGGTTGCACCGGGCATTGCCGAGGCGCTCGTCACCAC
>JASHUF010000387.1 GCA_030040175.1 Acidobacteriaceae bacterium | reverse complement strand
GTAACCCCCAGGCTGTGGCAGAACCAGAAGGCCTTCAACGACATTACCGTGGGCAGCAACGGATTTTACTCGGCCGCCGTGGGGCCGGATCCGTGCAGCGGGATCGGCTCGCCGATTGGGGCGAGTATTGCGGCGCTGTTTGTGAAGTCGACGTAGCGCACAGACCGCGGAAGTCCGCGCGTTGGAATCGTGCTTTCCCCCGGTCTCAAAAAAAATCGAGACCGCGGGCACCCGGCTCCCTTGCTCCTGCGGTTCGCGAATCGTGCTTTCCCCGGCACTGCAACGGAAGTAAGCTATTGCCAACGTCATTTCGGGGAAGGACATGGCCATGAAAAGCTCTACCCGGCCCCTTGCGAATTTCCCGTGTCTCGCGGTGATGGCGGCTCTTTTTCATCTGGGGATTTTTGGCGGGAGAATCTGCGCCCAGACTTCGCACAATCCCCAGCCCATGGCCACGGCTCAACTCTCGGAGTGGCTGCAGCCCGATGCGGGCAAGAGCGTTCATTCCACGCTGACGTTTCTCTCCGACGACACCGTAGCGCTTCTGCTGTGCGGCGATCGGGTGGCGAATTGCCGGCTGGCCGTTCTTCAAATTTCCAATGGGCGCATCAACACGGTCGCGCACAAAGACCTCGGCCAGCTCCCGTACAACCAGGTCGCGATTGACAGCCTGAAGCATGAGAATTACACCGCCGAGCAGGTGGCAAGCTTCACCGCGAGCATGGAAGAAGCGACACGTTACGGCTTATACCGGTACGGCTCGGGATTTGTCGTCAGACCCTTCGATTTCTACACGCCAACCGTGCAGTGGTACTCCCGGGATTTAAGCGTCAACGATCAAATCCCTAACCCCGATCTGATCTCGCGCGCGGGGGGCGCAGTTGCCAGCCGGATCCGGGATACGGTGCCGTATGTCACGTGGACGATCTATCGCGTGAGCTCATCGGTCCCTCCGGCCACCCAGGAGGTGAGGGTGGTTTCAAATCTACTGGCTCTTTCTGACGATGAGCTTGCCGCGCCGGAACCGGTAAAACTCGAGAGCGCAAGGCCGGATCATCCTGCCCCCGTCAAGGTGCAAATCCAAACCCTCGACGGCCAGGTGCTCGACTCTGCGATGGGGCTGGGAGAGACGGCATATTACTTCGGGGACTCTTCAAAGGAGAATGTGCTGGGGCGCGCGGACTTCATGGAATTTGCGAAGGGGGGCCAGTTCTATCTTCCAGACTGGTCGGGGCGAGATGAGATTGTCAATGCTGAGGGAAAGCGGTTAATGAGCTTTCGGCCTCCCGGTGTGTGGCAGGGCAATGACCGCCATGGATGGGCAGCAGACGGAAGCCGGCTGCTCTACGACCGGTACACGCAACTAGCCTCGCTTGGCCGCCGCATCGAAGAGGATGCGGTGCTCGTCCCATTGGTACCAATAGTCCTTTATACCGGGGGCGCCCTTTACTTCCCGGCCCCGGTGTTGCCTGAAAACAAGAACCACGAAGAGGTGGTCCGGGTGTTCGATACGGCTTCAGGAAAAACCTGCTTCGAGTGGATCAGTCAAAATAACGACCTCGATAGTCTTCGCGAATACCATGCGGATATTTCTCCGAATGGGCAACATGTGGCCGTACTGACGCCGAGCAAGTTGGCTCTGTATGACCTTCCCGCAAGCTGCATGGGGCACAACTAACGCATTTTCTGAGTAGCTGTATCCCGAAGATGGAAGGCAGAGTCAACGCGACCAACAGGGAGCGGCGACCTTGCGAGGAAATGAAAAGGACACAGTAACTCAGAAAATGCCGTAGAGCTGGCTGCATAAATCCCTCCGGGTCCGCTGCAAAACATCCCTCAGGGGCTCAATGCCCGCGATTTTATTGGCCTTTTTCTTGCTGCTGCACTCACGGCGCGGATTGAATGGTGGTGAGCACCGGGGCCACCGGATCGAGCGGGAAACCCAGGCGCTTCCACTCGTCGAAGCCGCCGCGCAAAGGGCGCACGCGGTCAATGCCCAGCTTGTGCAGCGTCATAGCGACCTTGGCAGACGTGGCCTCACTGGGGCAGGTGCAGTAGAGCACGATATCGCGGTCGCGCGGGATTTCCTGGTGGCGGGCGGCGAGCGCGTCGGGCGAGAGATGAAGCGCGCCCGGCAGAGTGAAGGGATCGGGCAACAGCTCCAGCGGGTGACGCAGATCGACGATGTAGACGGGCACGCCGGCGTCGAGCTGGCGCTTAAGCTCCTCTGGCTCGAGCCGGGCCGCGGCCAGTTTGCTGAGGACGGTGCGGCGGCGATAGAGGCGCGCCAGGAAAAATCCAATGACGGCGAGCAGGACCAGGAGGCTGGAAAAGCGCCCAACCCAGTGCAGCAGGCCGGGATTGTGCTTGATGATATCGCCGAAGAGGCGGCCGCAGACGAGCAGCGTGGTAACCCAGAGGCCGCCGCCGATGGCGTCGTAGAAAAGAAACGAGCCCAGTCTCATGCCATTCTGGCCGGCGACCGGAGGGGCGAGGATGCCCAGGCCGGGAACGAACTTGGCGAACATGAGCAGAATGCCGCGGCGGCGGCCGAAGGAGTCCTGGGTGCGGCGCACGCAGGTGTTGGGCTCGAGCGAGAGCTTGCAAAGGATGCGCAGAACATGGTGGCCGAAGCGGCGGCCGACGAGGAACCAGGTGGAATCGGCGGCCACGGCGCCGGCAAGACCGGCGAGGAGCGCCAGAGCGAAGCTGAAATGCCCGTCGGCCGAAAGCGCACCGGCGGCCAGCAGAATGGGTGTAGCAGGCAAGGGAAGGCCGAGCTGCTCGATCAGTACCCATGCGAAGAGGAGCAAATAGCCATACGCAAGAAGGATGTGAGTGGGTAACTCCATTGATCGCCCCTCGGGAACGCAACTTACCGCGGATCAAACCGGCGAAAGCGGCGGGCCGGTTCCAGGATTCTAAGAAAAACCACGCCTTCTCTTCAATGGATGTGAGAACGCGGGAATCGTTGCAAAGGATTGGCAGAGCATGCGGGGTGCGTGCGACCCCTCACGGGCGCCAGGGATCGGAACGAACGATCTTCTCGATCGCCCAATCCACCCATTGACCCTGTTCGGCGGGACAGGCGAGGCTGGCGACGGAGCTGGCCGCCACCGCGCCCACAAAGTTCTGCACCAGCGGAAAGTGCACGTTTTCCTGCGCGGGCAGCGTCTCCACCTGGACGCCCGCACCGATCATGACGCGCAGTTCGGGTCCGTTGAGAGGATCGAGATTGATTTCGCCTTCCACGCCGAGGATGCGGAACTGATCGCGGTGCACACGTGAGTTCCAACGCACGTCGAGGATGCCGTGGACGCCGCCGGAGAATGCGAGCACGGCAGTGGCCGCGTCTTCGACGGCCAGATGGTGTACGGCGTTGGAACGCCGGCCGCAGGCGGACTCGGCTTTGCCGAAGAGAAAATGCATGGCGTCGATGCGATGAGAGCCGATGTCATGGAGCGGGCCGCCGCCGGCCAGGGCCGGATCGCGCAGCCAGGCGCGCTCTTCGCTCTCCAGCCACCCATGGCAGTTGGCTTCAACCACGAGCGGCTGGCCGATGACGCCTTCCGCAATGAGCTGCTTGGCGCGAATCAGCTTGGGATAAAGACGGCGGTAATAGGCGACGCCCAGGAGGCGGCCGCTCCAGCGCGCCTCCTGCGCCATGCGCTCGGCATGATGGTTGTCGATGGCCATGGGCTTCTCGCAGAGCACGTGTTTGCCGGCGCGGAGAGCGGCGATGGCCGCATCCGCATGCATGGCCACGGGGAGGGCGACGTAAACGGCGTCGACGGCCGGATCCTGAACGGCATCTTCGACCGAAGGCCAGGCGCGCACGCCGGGAAACTCGGCGGCCTTGGCGGGGTTGCGCGTGACCAGGCCGTAGAGGCTGCTGTGCTTTTCGGCGAGAATGGCAGGAATTACGCGCCTGCGCGCGATATCGCCTACGCCCGCGACGACCCAATTGATCTCGCTCATCGAGTTCCGCTCACCTGGGGACGAGGATACCCCTTCCCCGGCAGGTAACGCCATGTTTCGAACGGCCAGCGTTCGGCCGTGCGGCAAGCGGGGTACGGCGGCGAAGATTGTGCCCGCAAGCGAAAAGGCCGCCCGCAGGCGGCCTTCGCAGAGGAAAAACCGGAGGGGATTATTGCGTGGCGCCGGGCGCGGCGGCCGCAGGTGGATGACTCGAATCGGATTGGGCTTCCTGGGTTCTGGTCTTGAAGTAGTCGCGGTCCCAGAGATTGCGGTAAAACTCGCCCGTGAGCTCGGCGGCGCGGGGACCGAAGACATCGCGCCCGCCTTCGAGGAGAATCACGGTCACGAGGCCGCCCTCGGGCGAGTCCGAGTAAGACGCGAACCAGCCGAGATGCGTGCCGTCGTTGGAGCAGGTTCCGGTTTTGCCGAAGATGGGAAACTCCTGAAAATCCGTGCGCAAGCGCCGGGCGGTTCCGTACTCGACGGCGCCCGCCATGCCATCGACCATATCGGGCACGTAGCGGCTAATATCGAGCGTGCGCTTGATGCGCGGCTGGAAGCCGGCGATTTCCTC
>JASHUF010000386.1 GCA_030040175.1 Acidobacteriaceae bacterium | reverse complement strand
AAACCGCAAACTGCTCTTCGAGGTCACGGGCGATCCGCGCCTGGGCCGCAGCCTGGTCACGGACTCCAAGCGTCTGCAGCAGGTGCTCAAAAACCTGCTCTCCAACGCCTTCAAGTTCACTGAGCAGGGCGGCGTGCAGCTCAAGGTTTCTCCCGCCTCGAGCGGCTGGAGCGCAGACCACCCCATTCTGAGCGGAGCCGGATCGGTGATTGCCTTCGAAGTGACGGACACCGGCATCGGCATTCCGCCGGAAAAGCAGCGCATCATCTTTGAAGCCTTCCAGCAGGCGGATGCAGGCACCAGCCGCAAGTTCGGCGGAACCGGCCTCGGCCTGGCCATCAGCCGCGAGCTGGCCAGCCTGCTCGGCGGCGAAATTCAGCTCCGGAGCGCGCCGGGCCAGGGCAGCACCTTCACCCTCTACCTGCCGCAAACCTACGTGGGGCCGGCCGTGGCCAACGTGACCAAGTCGGAGAAGAGCGGTTCGCCGTCGGCCAATCCCGCGTTTCTCACCGCAACCGCGGCCGTGGAACAGGATGCGCGCATCGAAGACGATCGCGCAAGCCTGGCTGAAGGCGATGCCACTCTGCTCGTGGTCGAGGACGACTCCCATTACGCCCGTGTGCTGCGCGATCTCTCGCGCGACAAGGGGTTCAAGGTGCTGATTGCCGGCACCGGCAGCGATGCGCTGGCGCTGGCGAGCGAGTTCAGCCCCACGGCCATTTCGCTGGACGTGTTCCTGCCCGACATGCTCGGCTGGACGGTGCTCAACCATCTCAAGCAGGATCCGCGGACGCGCCACATTCCGGTGCAGATGCTTACGCTCGACGAGGACCGGCACCACGGGCTCTCGCGCGGCGCGTTTGCCTTTGTCACCAAGCCCTCCTCGCGCGAGGACCTGGAGGCGGCGCTCACCCGCATCCGCGCCTACGCGCAGCCGCGGCGCAAGCGGCTGCTGGTGGTCGAAGACAACCCCGCTGAGCAGCTCAGCACGCGCGAGCTGCTGGGCCACAACGATATCGATATCGACGTTGCCGACTCCGGAATGTCGGCATTGAACGCGCTCGAGGACGGCAGCTACGATTGCGTCGTGCTGGACCTGCGCCTGCCCGATATGTCGGGATTCGAGGTGCTGGAGCGGCTGCGCGACACGCCCAAGCTCAAGGACCTGCCGGTGGTGGTCTTCACCGGCCGCGAGCTCACGCCGGAAGAAGACGCGCAACTGCACACCCTGGCGCGCAGCGTGGTGGTGAAGGACGTGGAGTCGCCGGAACGGCTGCTGGACGAGACCGCGCTTTTCCTGCACCGCGTGATCGCCGACCTCCCCTCCGCGAAGCAGCGCATGCTCGAGAGGCTGCACGAGTCCGACGAGGCGCTCACCGGGCGCAAGGTGCTGATCGTCGATGACGACGTGCGCAACATCTTCGCGCTGAGCAGCGTGCTCGAGCGCCGCGGGATGAAAGTGCTTTCGGCAGGCACGGGGCGCGAAGCCATCGAGACCATCGGGTCCACGCCCGATCTGGCGATTGTGCTCATGGACATCATGATGCCGGAGATGGATGGATACGAGACCATGCAGGTGATCCGGCAGAATCCGGCCATGCGGCGGTTGCCCATCGTGGCCCTGACGGCAAAGGCGATGAAAGGCGACCGCGAGCGATGCCTTGAAGCGGGAGCGAGTGAGTATCTGGCCAAGCCCGTGAACACCGAGCAACTGCTCTCGGCATTGCGCATGTGGCTGCACCGTTAGATGGAAGAGAGTCCCAGGGCCCAGGAGACGTGGGATGACAACCGACGACAAAGTCAACATCTTGATGGTGGACGACCAGCCGGCCAAGCTCCTCAGCTACGAGGTGATCCTTGCCCATCTGGGCGAAAACCTGATGAAGGCGACCTCCGCCAGGGAGGCGTTGAACATTCTGCTCAAGAACGATGTGGCCGTGGTGCTGATGGACGTGAGCATGCCCGAAGTGGACGGCTTCGAGCTGGCCGACGTCATCCGCCAGCATCCGCGATTCCAGAAGACGGCGATCATCTTCATCTCCGGCGTGCACCTGACGGATTCGGACCGGATTCAGGGTTACCGCAGCGGCGCGGTGGATTACATCTCCGTGCCGGTGATTCCCGAGGTGCTGCGTGCCAAGGTCGGAATCTTCGTGGAGCTTTACCGCAAGACGCGCATGCTCGAGACCCTGAACCGCGACCTGGAGCGGCGCGTGGCCGAGCGCACCGACGAACTGCGGAAGAGCGAGGCCCAGTTTCGCATGCGCGCGGAGTTGCTGGAGATCGCCTCCGAGGCCATCATGGTGCGCGACCAGGACGATCTGATCCAATTCTGGAACGCGGGCGCCGAGGCCCTGTACGGATGGCGGCGCGACGAGGTGGTGGGGCACAACATTCATCAGGTATTGCACACCGTGTTTCCCGTTCCGCGGGAAGAGATCAGGAAGCAGCTGGGCGAGCACGGCTCGTGGCAGGGCAATCTCATCCAGAAGACCAAGGATGGGACCGAGCTCGTGATCGCATGCCGCAAAACCGTGAACGACGAGAACAACGCCGTTCTCGAGGTGGGCCGCGACATTACCGCCGAGCTGCGCGCGGAAGAGACGCTGCGCGAGACGGAGAAACTGGCAGCCATGGGCCGCGTCGCCGGCATCATCGCGCACGAGGTGAACAACCCGCTGGCGGCGATCACGAACATCTTTTATCTGCTGCGCAACCACCCCTCGCTCGACGAAGAAGCGCGCCGCTGCGCCGACCTGGCCGAGCAGGAACTGCAGCGCGTAAGCCATATCACGCGGCAAACTCTGAGCTTTTATCGCGAATCGAAGCAGCCCATCGCGGTGGTGGTTCCGGAGCTGCTCGACGAAGTGCTCACTTTGCAGGAGCGCACGCTGCAGGCGAATCACATTGCGCTGCGCAAGCGCTATTTTGTTGCGTGCATGGTCCAGGGATTTCCGGTAGAGCTGCGCCAGGTATTTCTGAATCTCATCGGCAATGCCATCCAGGCCATGCCCGAGGGCGGGGTGATGGGCGTTTACGTGCGCGAAGCCACAGATTGGACGCGGCACGTGCGCGGCACCGCCATTTCCATAGTCGACACCGGCGCCGGCATCCGCCCGGAGGATTTGCGCCGGCTGTTTCAGCCCTTCTTCAGCACCAAGGCGGCCAAGGGCACCGGGCTGGGATTGTGGATCAGCAAGGGGATTATCCAGAAGTACGACGGGCGCATCACCTGCCGCAGCTTTCGCCGCGGCTCCCACTGCGCCACCTGCTTCCGGGTCTTTCTGCCCGTAAGCGGTGCGGCAAATGCGTCCGCTGGCGCCGCCGAGTCGAACGGCCTGGAGCACGAAGCACAGCCGGTCGCCCGCAGCCGCTCGATGCTCCAGGCCATCCTCTGAAGCATTTCTCCTTCTGCTGTACACCGAAGCCACCGCGGTCACGTGCCGATTTCAACAAGAAATCGGCACCCCGGAAAGCGCCGAAAACAGCTATAGCTATATCCGAAGGAGAAATGTCTTAACGCATTTTCTGAGTAGCTGTATCCCGAAGACGGAAGGCAGGGTCGACGCGACCAACAGGGAGCGGCGGCCTTACGAGGAAATGAAAAGGATACAGTAACTCAGAAAATGCCGTAGATGGCGGAGCGTGCTCTGCCTGCGCAGGGCGCACGCCGGAAGCTCCAACCGCAGCCACGCGCGGAGGGCGATCTCAATCTGTATTTCCTGTGCTCAGGAAAGCGTAGCGCTGATGTTGCTGAATATGGTGTTGATTGCCGACGCAACGTTGTTGATGCCTGCTACGCATGCGAGTGCAACCAAGACAATCGTCAGTGCATATTCAACCAGATCCTGACCTTCCTGATTGTTGATCTGGTCGTACGCTTTCAGGCATAGATACTGCAATAAGGATTTCATTCGCGGTCTCTCCGGTATAGGGGAAATTAGACTCGCGCGGCTCAGCCCCTCGCGCGCTTGCCGGGAACTGCCACTTTCGAACCATTGAACTCTACATCCATTAGGGGATCAATAGTACTTAAGTGCTCATCCCCTGCAGGTTACCCCGCGTTTGATTGGATTACCCCAACTGGAACCGGAATCCCTGTCCGCTGATGCAGAGTACTTTGGCGTTGCACCGCGTTGCCCAAAATCGCATAGACACAGCCTGGACAGGGCCTGGACCGAGCCTGGACAGAGCCTGGACAGGGCCTAGACCGGACATTGCCCGGTCGCCCAATCGGTCATCGGCGATTGAACCGAATCAGGCACGGCATCTACTGACCCCTTCCGGCCGGAACATGTTTGCGCACACGGCGCAAAGATCCTCTCGTCTCGCCGCAAGCTTCGGCTGATCCGCGCGGGCGGCAGTTTGCAAAGCCGCGCATCTACTCGTCGCTTGTCAATGCTCCCGGAATCGGCATGGGCACGAGGAAATTGCTTGCGAGAAGATAGTCATAAAGGTGACCGAGCGGCGGAGCACGATGAAGCTGAGAGGCAGATACCCATCCGTCCGTATCCGTCCATTTCCAGTCTTCGGTTGATGAGACATTTTTCATGGTTTCTTCGAGGTCCCTTGAGCTCATCGGATATGCATAAATGCGGACGTTCTGCGCCAGGAGGCGCGACAAAGCTTCAAGGAAGCTGCCGGCAAGGGTTGTGTAGCGATAATCCCAAACGCGAACGATAAGAGATAGGCCGAGGATGAAGCGGACATGTTCCTTGGTGTAGCGGTTGACCAGAGCGGTCATGCTATACAGTTCTCGTTCGCGAAACACCAGGACTCCGCTGCAACACTGGGTGCGCATGTGAAGGGCGTCAATCCGTTCCAGCAGGTCCGAGATTTCCGGAGGCGGATCAATATCTCTGAGCGGCATTGCCGAGAGGCAGAAGAAGCCGCTGGGCGCAGGCGCCTTTTCATCTAGCTCTTTGCGGAGTTGCTCGACCCCCGAAGCCAACAATCGTTCATGGATTGCCGCATGAGCGGGATCCGTATGCTCGAACGATCCCGGCGCGAGCACGACATCTCTTTTGTGGAGAACGTCGATAGGCGGCGCAGGCGGTCCGCTTGACGGAAAACAGACGGCCTCAGCAAGACCTGCGCGCACCAGTTGGACCAGAAGCGCACGCTGATCCCATCCTTCGAAGGCAGGCCCGCGCACTTCCGCGTAGTCAATTTCAATGCGTTTTTCCAACCCCTCGGCAACATTCGCGAAGAAGGATTCTTCCGTCTTCAATTGATAGAAAGCAGCGTGGATCAGGTTCACACCCAGGATGCCGATCGCCTCTTGCTCCAGAGGGTTTGAAAGATCCAGCATGTTGACATGAAGAACGACGTCGTTCGCCTGGCCGCCGGGTTGCAATTGGAAGCGCAAGCCCACCCAGCCGTGAGGCTCATTGGTTCCGGCGTAGTTGCGCGCGGAGATGGTATCCACAAACGAAAAGAAACGCGTATTCGACCCGCGGCTTTTGTTCAATTGGCTGATGAGTTGAGTCCATTCCCGATCGAGCATGGCTGCGAGGCGCTCTTGGGAAACGTACCGTGCACCGGAACCATACAAATCGTCGCTGACCTCCTTGTCATACGCAGAGATCGATTTGGCAACGGTCCCGGAGGCGCCTCCGACCACCAGGAACCATCGCGCCACCTCCTGGCCGGCGCCAATCTCGGCGAAGGAGCCGTAGCTGGCCGGATCGAGATTGATTTGGAGCGCCTTTTGATGAATGGTGAGCTTTTCGGTGGATGCCATGGAATGTCTCCTCGTCAGTGCAAGGTCAACCGCGCCCGTCAGGGCCCGGCGAGCAGGAGTCTTGCCGCGATCATGGACGATGTAATCCGCTGACAGCCATTGTTAACCTCCCCATCGTCCCTCTTCAATCGCCATTCCTCAACCACCGGCGGCTCGGAACCAGTCTCTTGGGGCGGGAAATCGGCTTTTGTCATCTGATTCTGTGAGGTCAGGTTTAGTTTCTCCTGCAGGCGATCATCTCCCGGCGAACGGGTTGCGTGCGTCGATGCGGCAACCCGCGCCCTCCTGCGTATGCATTCAAGGCCATGGGTGGGAATGACGCTAGAACTGGTTGCATCCATGGCGTTTTGAGAGGGCACGGCTTGAGAGCTTGCTGAAAAAAGGTAGGGAGGAGTCTTGTATCAGGGCATGGCTTCAGCCGTGCCGCAAAAGCTGCGCAAAATCGCGGCCTTTAGCCTCTGAGGCGCGTTTTCTCATCG